>CAIOJR010000001.1 GCA_903858685.1 uncultured Caulobacterales bacterium
ACGGTTTCAGTGTCCGGGCGCGGAGCCAAAACGCTGGAATTGATGTTCAGCATCAGTTTCCAGAACCCCTGACGACCCAGGATTCGTCCAACGGGTTCGCGACGGCTGCGGCGGTCCAGATAGGCCGCCAACTGCTCCGTCTGCTCCGCCGTCAGAAGACGATAGGGGTCCGTCACGATGTCGGCGCGGGTCACCCCGGCCGCAGCCTCGAGCAAAAGGCGGGCGTCAATGGCGGGGCTGTCCACGCCAGCCGTCTTCAGCCGGTCGCGCGACGTGGTCCAGGCTGTCTTCAGATCCATCAGGCATCCATCTCCGCCAGATCGCCGGGGCGCACCTGGCCACTGGTCTCAATGCGTACATAGACCCCGCAATCGGGGCGACCGGTCAGAGCCCGCAAGGCGCTCACCACATCCATATCCCGCTCCGCAGTCTGCGGATTGACGTGGGTCGCCACGCAACGACGGATCGGTTTGACCACACTCGCAATGACGGCCCCCAAACGGATGCGCGTCCCCGGCGCCAAACGAAGTTCTGCAAATGGCGGCCAGCCGGCGATCTGGACATTGCCCCGCAACCTCAATGGATCGACCGGTCGGCCCATATGCTCCGATAAGGCCGTCAAGCTTGAAAGGTTGGTGAGCGAAATCTGGCCGAACGGATCGTCCAGAAACCGGTGACCCTGGGCCTGCACCACTTTCAGCGGCCCGGCGACCTCGTCGCCCAGCACGCCCGTCAGCCAGTTAGCAAAGCGCTGGCGATCCGCCGGCAGGCTCAGATCCACGTGGATCGGCGGCGCCAGCGGCGCGCTGGCCTCCAACAACCCCGTCTGCTCATCCAGTCGCGTCACAATCGCCGCCGCGCGCGGTACCGGCGCCAGGGCGATGAAGCGCATCTTTGAAATATGCACCGGGGCGAGAGGGTCAAAGCCACTCGGCCCGTTTTCGACCGCATAGGCGCGGTCCAACGCCAGGCCCGACGTCGCCGTCAGGGTCGCCACACTCAGCGACTCCGGCGTGAAACCCTTGATCGGGTGGCGGTGAAGCGCAACGATTTGGCCTTGATGGGTCATCTTCTGGCCTATTGTCCCATGGCGCGCCTCAGCGCAAGCGCTCCGAGCGCGATGGCGGGGGCGGAGGGGTCGCGGCCAGGGCTGCGGGAGACGGGTTCACCCACCCCTCGAGACGCCAGCCCAGCCGGCAGTCCAGCCCGAGCGGGGTCAGGCTCCAGGACGCTTCACCGTCCCGTTCAAAACGCAGCGCGTCCTGCAGCAGACGCATGCCAAAGCCGGTCTTGAGGGAAGTTCCGGGACTAGCTGCAGGTCCGCCGCGCTCCAGCCACTGAACCCGCACATAGCCGTCCTCCACCCGCCAATGCAGCACGACCCGTCCGGTACGCGACGACAAGGCGCCGTGCTTGAGGGCATTGGTCGCCAGTTCGTGCAGCACCAGCACCAGATTTGTGGCGGTCGATGGCGGCACGGCCACCGCCGGGCCCTCAATCTCGATCGCGTCCGTACGGGCGAGGAACGGCTTCAACGCCGCCTCGGCCACCGCCTCAAGATCGGCATCGGACCAGCGGGTGTCCGACAAGAGGGCGTGGGCCTCGGCCAATGCCTCCACCCGTCCGGAGAAGCGCTCAAGGAAGTCGGGCAGACTGTCCACGCCGCGCGCGGACTGTCGCACCAGTCCCAGCACGACCGACAAGGCGTTTTTAACCCTGTGTTGCAGTTCACCAACGAGAATCAGCTGAATCTGCTCGGCATTATGCTGGTCGTGAATGTCGGTCATGGCGCCGATCCACTCCGCCACGCGCCCATCCGGGGCTAGGACCGGCGCCGTGCGCCACAGGGCGTGTCGATAACGCCCGGTCGGCGCGTGCCAGGTGCGGGCCTGAAAGCTGGCGACGGTGCGCCCTATCCTCGCGGCACGCCATTCCGACATGACCGCCAGCGCATCGTCAGGATGGACGACGGACGCGAATCCGGCCGCCCTTTGCTCGGTCCAGTCCTTGCCGGTAAAGGCCGTCCAGCCCGGACTCGGGCCTGGAAACCGACCTGACGGGTCCATGCTATAGACCACCGTGGCCGAGGCCTCGACCAGTGCGCGATATCTGTCCTCCGCCGCCTTTGTGGACACGATGCTGCCGCGCAGGACCTGCGAAACGAACGTAATGACGCCGCCGATCGCGCAATAGGCGACGAACATGGTGTTGCGGACCGCCTCGACCTCGTGCGCATCGACAAGGCCAGGCGGCGGGCGGAAACTGAACGTGACAGGATAGAGACTGATGACCAGACAGGTCAGGGACGAGGCAACACCGCCCCACAGGGAGGTCACCAGTATGATCGGCACAAAGGAGATATAGGGAAGGATCGCGCCCACCGTGCCGGGCGCCATATCTCTCAGGGCGATCGGCGCCATGGCGAGGATCACGGCCAGTAACTGTCCGCGCCAAAAGGTCCTTCGTCCACGCAGACTGGCGACGAGTCTATCGGAGAGCGGCATTGCCCCTCCCCGGACTCTGGCCTCAGCCAAACCAGACTAAACTTGACTGACCCGTGCGCACAGACCCCCGCGTCAATCCGTCTCGCCTGACTCACGAAACTCTATCTAAGGTAGAATTTGCGGCCGGACGACCCGTCCCGGGTCAGCGAATGCCGGGGACGTGGAGCCGCGCCTCCTCAGCCGCCCTGTGCTGCGCGGCTTCATCGCCGTACTTTGACAGCTCCATCCTCGCAATCGTGCGGTTGTGCACCTCGTCCGGCCCGTCGGCCAGACGCAGGGTCCGGATTCCGGCATAGAGCTTGGCAAGCCCCGGGTCTGACGTGACGCCCGCGCCGCCAAAGGCCTGGATGGCGTCATCAATGATCTTGAGCGCCATTTTGGGGGCCGCAACCTTGATCATGGCGATTTCCAGTCGAGCAGACTTGTTGCCCGCCCGGTCCATCATATCGGCCGCCTTGAGGCACAGAAGTCGGCACATTTCGATCTCGGTGCGGGCCTCGGCGATCCGTTGTTCCCAGATGGAGTGATCGGCCAGAATCTTGCCGAAGGCGCGCCGGGTCAGCAAACGGCGCGCCATCTTCTCCAACGCCACTTCGGCGGCCCCGATCGTGCGCATGCAATGATGAATGCGGCCCGGACCCAGCCGACCCTGTGCGATTTCAAATCCTCGCCCCTCGCCCAGAATCAGATTGCCCGCCGGCACCCGCACATTCTTCATCAGGACTTCGGCATGGCCATGCGGGGCGTCGTCATAGCCGAAGACCGGCAGCATCCGCTCCACGATCAGGCCTTCAGCGTCCAGCGGCACCAGAATCTGACTCTGCTGGTTATAGGTCTTGGCCGAAGGGTCGGTCTTGCCCATGACAATGGCCAGCTTGCAGCGCGGGTCGCCGACGCCTGACGACCACCATTTGCGTCCATTGATCACATAGTCGTCGCCATCTCGTACAATGGAGGTCTCGATATTGGTCGCATCTGACGACGCCACCGCCGGTTCCGTCATCAGGAAAGCGGAACGGATCTCGCCGTTCATCAGCGGCCGCAGCCACGCCTCCTTTTGGTCCCGGTCGCCATAGCGCTCCAGAACTTCCATATTGCCCGTATCGGGCGCCGAGCAGTTGAACACTTCCGAAGCAAACCCGACCCGACCCATGATCTCGGCGATCGTCGAATATTCGAGGTTTGACAGCTGAGGCCCCTCAAATTCGAAGGTCGTGTCCAGATTGGGGTGTCCGGCGTGGGGCGGCATGAACATGTTCCACAGCCCGGCGGCCTTTGCCTTGGCCTTGAGGTCCTCCACTACCTGGACCACCTTCCAGCGCTGCGCGCCAATGACGCTCATCTCCTGGTCATAAACCGGCACGGCGGGATAGATATGCTCTTCCATGAAGCGCGATACGCGATCAACCCAGTGCTTCTGACGGTCTGAATAGGTGAAATCCATAAGGTCGCTCCTCCCTGATGCGTGGCGCCACGCGTCGTCTCGCAAGAAGCTTATCGCTGATTATCCAGGAGCCGGATTTGGGCTGGCGCAATCCGGGCGTCGGATGAAGCCGGTTCTGCGCGCCGAAAGGCGAGACTTGGCCCAGGGCGTGACCAAATGTTAGGATCGCTCCATGCTGCTCACACCTGAAACACTTGTCGGCCGGGCCGTGCGCCTTGTTCCCCTGGATTCAAGCCATGATGCACAGCTGAAGGCCGCCTGCGACGCAGATCAGGACATCTGGACCCTTTACCCCATACGGATGAACGGCGACGCCTATGAGGGCTGGCGCAAGAGCGTTGACGCGCGTGTCAATGCCGGCGCCGCGCTCGCCTACGCCATAATCCTTGAGGGCCGGGTGGTGGGCGTGAGCCTCTTCTCGCTCGATGCGCCGAACCTGCGCGTGGAAATCGGCAACACCTATCTGCATCCGGAGGTGCGGGGCGGAATTGTCAATCCTGATGCCAAGCGCACGATGATGAATCACGCTTTCGAGGGCGGCGCCAACTGCCTTCAGTACCGGGTCGACGCCCTGAACATGCGCTCCCGCAGCGCGGTGCTGAAACTAGGCGCCAGACAGGACGGAATTCTCCGTGCAGATCGCATTACCTGGACGGGGCGCGTGCGCGACACAGTCGTATTTTCGATCCTTGCGGAGGCTTGGCCCAGCGTTCGAGACGCGCTTGACGCGAGGTTAGCGGCGTTCAATATCGCACAGCCCCGCCAGAATTGACGACATCGTCAAAAATTAACCTTCAACCCCTCGTAAATTCCCATCCAGCTGTCAAAAAAGGCAATTTCCGGTCACATTTTACGCATAACGGCCCTGAAAGCCGTTGACTTCGCCGCGCAGATCGCGTCTTTTCCACTGCGTGAGGTGAATGAACGCCCAGACGTTCTGCCCTCCGGCGTTTCGGGGAGGAAACGCCCGTTAAAATTGTCGTCAGACAGCCGAGCCCGCCGTGCTTATCCCCCACGGCGGGTTTTGTGCGTCTGGATCGCGATTGGAAATTTGACATTGACGTCAAAAATATTAAGCAGCCGAGCTGGTGCATGAACTCAGCTTAACAAGCCGTTCAGCTTGAGTTCATGCACCCCGGACTATCTCCATCCTCAGTTCCCACATGTGGCGGCCCTCCCCGCCCTGGCTGCAGGAGATGGATCATGTTCAAGAGAGTTCTGACCGGCGCCCTGGTTGCTGCGACCCTGATCGGCGCAGCCGGATCCGCCAGCGCCGCTGATTGGCGCGGGGGCTGGCGCGGAGGCTATCGCGGCGGACATTATGGCGGCGCCGGCGCGGTGATCGGGGCTGGCGTGCTGGGTCTGGCTGTGGGCGCCGCAATTGCAGGGGCTGATCGCCACCCGGTCTATGAGTACGGCAATCCCTACTATTATGGCCCGCCCCCCGTGGCCTATGAGGGCCCCGCCTACTACGCCTATGACGGCGGCTGCCGGGTTTACTGGCGTTGGGACGCCTACTGGCGGCGATATGTCCAGGTGCAACGCTGCTACTGACAAGGCCGCGCCTTTTCGGCGCCCTGGCTTTGGACAGTAGGGCGTCAGTGCAGTCTGGCGATGATGTATAGGGTCATCGCCAGAGCGCCAGCCGCCAGACCCACGGCGAAACCCGCCAGACGTCGCGCGGCGGCGTCATCTGCGGTCTTCGCCACAGGCGCAGGCGCCGTCTCGACGCGTTCAGCCAGCCGCTCCATCAGGCCCAGGCCGCGCTCCGTCAACCGCTGCAGCCGAACAATGGGCGACAGCTCGCGCCGTATCCAGCGCTCAACCACCGGGCGCGCAGCCTCCCAGATGTCACTGTCCGGATCGATGCGCCGCGCGACGCCCTCGACCGTGACCATTGTCTTTTGCAGGAGCACCAGTTCCGGCCGCAGATGCATGTCGAACAGGCCGGTGATCTCGAACAGCTGGCCGAGCAGTCGTCCCATGGACACATCGCGAGCACGACGGCCGAAAATAGGCTCGCCCACCGCCCGCAAGGCCTGGGCGAAGTCCTCGACATTCTGAGTGCGCGGCACATAACCCGCTTCAAAATGCACCTCGGCGACGCGGCGATAGTCCCGCTGGATGAAGCCCCAGAGGATCTCAGCGAGAAACCGGCGCTCATTGGCGCCCAGGCGTCCGACTATGCCAAAATCAACCGCGGTCAGCTGATCGGGCGCGGCGACGAAAAGATTGCCCTCATGCAGATCGGCATGAAACAGGCCATGATCGAGCGCCTGAGCCAGAAACGCCCGAATGACATTATTGGCCAGGGCGGGACGATCCAGACCGGGCAGCGTCAGGGCTTCGGGCCGCGACAAAGGCGTTCCCGTCGCCCATTCCAGGGTCAGGACGCGCTTGCCCACCCCATCCCAGACCACAGCTGGCGCGGTCATATAGGCGTCGCGGGCCATGATCTCGCCCATCTCGCTCGCGGCGGCGGCTTCCAGCCGCAGATCAAGCTCCAGCGCCATGGACCGCGCGACCGCGGCCGCGAAGGCGCCCGGCTCAAGTCGCCGAGCCGTGGCGCCCAGATGCTCGGCCAGGCCGGCGGCAAGCTGCATGGCCGCAATATCGGCGCGAACGCGCGCCTCTACGCCAGGTCGCAAGACCTTGACCGCCACCTTGCGGCCGTCAAGCAGGGTTGCCGGGTGCGCCTGAGCCAGACTGGCCGCCGCCACGGGCGGGTCAAAACTTGCAAACAGCGACGCTATCGGGCGTCCCAGGCTGCGCTCGACCTCTTCCTTGGCGGTGCGCATGTCGAAAGGTGGAAGCTGGTCCTTCAGACGGGCCAGATCGTCGGAAAACTCGGACCCGAAAATATCGGCCCGCGTCGACAATAGCTGGCCAAGCTTGATGGCGGCGGGACCAAGCGTCTCTAAAGCGTGCGCCAGTCGCTGGCCGGGTCGCCCCCGGCGCGCCTGTGGCCCAGACATCAAACGCAAGGCCGACCCGACCCATCGCACCGGTGCGGGCAGCTGCGGCGCCAGTTCGCGCGGCGCCAGCGCATCATGGCGCACCAGCACCCAACCGGCGCCGATCAGCCGCGCGACAGACGAGACCGGCGAGGTCACAGGCCCATCCTCAAACAGCCCAACCATGGTGCAACGCCGCCACGCCGCCCGTGAAATTGGTGAAGCTGACGCGCTGAAAGCCCGCTTCGCCGATCATGTTGGCGAAGGTCTGCTGATCCGGAAAGCGCCGGATGCTCTCCACCAGATACTGATAGCTGTCGCGATCTCCCGCCACCATGGCGCCCATGGCGGGAATGACCTTGAAGCTATAGGCGTCATAGGCGGCGCGCAGGGCCGGGGCCGGGGGCTGGGAAAACTCCAGACACAGGAACCGTCCGCCCGGCTTGAGCACGCGGCGCGCCTCACTCAGGGCCGCGCTGATGTCCGTCACATTGCGGATGCCGAAGCTGATCACATAGGCGTCAGCGCAGGCGTCCGGCAGGGGCAGTCGCTGTGCGTCTCCCACCGACCAGGCGATTTCGCGCGACAGGCCGCGCTTGCGGCCCTCCGCCACCATTTCTGCATTATAGTCGATGACGAGGATTTCGGCGTCCGGACCGCCGCGACGCCGTTTTGCGGCCCGCGCCAGCCTGGCCAGACGCTCTGCAATATCGCCTGTCCCGCCGGCGCAATCGATGATTCGCTCACCCGGTTGAGGATTGAGTCTGGCCGCACACATGTCTTTCCAGACCCGGTGCACGCCCACGCTCATCACATCGTTCATCAGGTCATAGCGACTGGCGACGCGGTCAAACACGCCCCGAACGAGGGAAGGCTTGTCCGCCGGGTCTATGTCACGAAAGCCGAATGTAGCGCGTGTGTCACTCATGGGATCTTCGCTTAGACCAAAATGCGTCAAGGCGGTATGGCGAACTGAGCGTTTTTCCCCAGCTGTGAGTCAGATTGGCGGTGCGCCAAAGGCCGCCTCTATATCGGTGGGCGTCGCCCCATCGACCTCGACCGCCTTCAGCCGCGATTGGCCGCCGCGTCTGACCCGGACGTCCGACACCGGCAATCCAAGCCCTCGGGCGAGGAGCTTTTCAAGCGCTGAATTGGCCTCGCCCTCGATCGGCTGGGCGCGCACCCGCACCTTCAGTACGGCGCGTCCAGACACATCCACTCCCCAGCCTTCCACCTTGTCCGCAGAGGACCTGGGCGTGAGCTTGACGTGCAGGATCAAGTCTGAACGCCGCGCTCAGCCGCCATGGACAAAGATGAGGATGGCGCGAAGGATCAATTTCACCAGCTCCAGCGTGACCAGCAGCGCCAGCGGGCTGAGGTCAAGGCCGCCAAAATAGGGGATGATCTTTCTGAACGGCGCAATGAATGGATTTATGAAACGATCCAGTCCGTCCACCACGCGTCGCACCGTCTGGTTGCGGACATTGACCACGTCGAAATAGATCAACCAGGACAGGATCGCCCAGATGAAGATCACGAACTCAAACGCGTTGATCAGACCAATGACCAGTCCGAACACGCCGCCCAGCAGATAACTCGTCGCGCCGCCCATCATGTTCCTCGCTTACCAGCGCCTCTCTCTATCCCGGCGCCCCACCGGGTCGCAAGCAAGGGATTCACAAGAAACCGCCAGACGCGCTTGAAACCAGCCGTCCGCCGCCTTTATGTCGCGCCTCTCGCCACGGCAATCGGGCCCGCCCGATCTTCCATGGTGCGACCTCTTGGGGCTGTAGCTCAGTTGGTAGAGCGCTTCGTTCGCAATGAAGAGGTCAGCGGTTCGATTCCGCTCAGCTCCACCAGGCCGTCGACGGCTAGCCTGCCAGCCTGCGAGCGGGCCGGAAATCCTTCGAACTAGCCGAGACTTGCCTTGACGCTCACGACGGCGTTGGACTTGGCGAGTCAACGGGATAGATGGCAAGGCCGTCGCTCACGGCGCATCTTTCCAAACAGTTCAACCCTTCACCTGCCCCGCAGCCATCAGGCTCTTCGCCGTGTCGATGATCGTCGCTTCCGACGTGCGCGGCGACCAGCCGAGCTCGGTGCGGGCGAGCTGGGCCGAGACGGGGCGTTCCTTGCCGAGCTCGAACAGCCGCTCCTTGACCACCGGGTCGAAGTTGGCGCTGAGGCGCACCGTCCAGTCGGCGAGTTTCGTCTTTGGGATGCGCGCGTCCGGCAGCTCCCGGCGCAGCACGTCGGCGATGTCGCTCATCCAGAAGAAAGGCCCGGCACCGATGTAGCGCTTGCCCGCCGAAACGGGAGAATTCAGGGCCCGCACGTGCAGATCGGCGATGTCGCGCACATCCACCAGCGGCCAGCCGAACCGCGGCAGACCGGGGAGAGAGCCGTCCATCAGCTTGCGGACAATGTCGATGGAGGCCGAGAAGTCCCGCCCCAGCACCGGCCCCAGCACGGCGCCGGGACAGATGGTGACAAGCTCCATCGCGCCGCCCTCCGCCGCCCGCCAGTCCCAGGCCGCCCGCTCGGCGATCATCTTGGAGCGCTCATAGGCCGAGGAGTCCCGGCGGTCCTTCGGATCGGACCAGTCCGCCTCGGTGAAGGGCTCGCGCCGGCCGCCGCGGCCATAGCAGACCGCCGCCGTGGACGAGGTCATCACCACCCGCTTCACCCCGGCGTCCCTTGCGGCGGTCAGCACCCGCAGCGCGCCGTCCCGGGCGGGGCGAACGAGTTCGTCGTCGCTCTTCGGATTGGCCGACGGCAAAGGCGAGGCCACGTGCAGCACGCCCTGGCAGCCGTCCGCAGCCGCCCGCCAGCCCGCGTCGCCGTTCAGGTCGGCGGCGAAGATGCTCAGGCGATCTCCGTGTGGGGAAAGCTTCGAAAGCGTCTCCCGCACCTCCGCCTCCCGCGACAGGCTGCGCACCGTGGTCCGCACGGTCCAGCCCGCATTCAGCAATTGCCCGATGCAGAAACTCGCCACATAGCCGGACCCGCCGGTCACCAGTACGACATTCGTGTCGGTCATCGTCTTCATCCTTGCCTCCACCACCATACGAGCATATTGGACACTTAATGTCTATTGTGTCTGACCAGAATGTCCAGAAGATGCTGGACGCAGCGCTGACCCTGTTCAGCCGCCACGGCTTCAAGCGGACCAGCATGTCCGACATCGCCAAGGAGGCCGGGATCGCCCGCGCTACCCTCTATCTGCGCTTCGCCGACAAGCGGGCGGTGTTCGCAGCGCTGGCGGCGTCCGTGGTGGACGCCGCGCTGGCGGGGGCCGAGCTGAGCTGGCGGGAGGGGGCGAGCCTCGCCGACAATCTCGAGGCGACCATCCTTGGCAAGGACCTGCTCTTCTTCAGACTGCTGAGAGCCACGCCGCACGGGGCGGAGCTGTTCGACCTCGATGCGGAGCTGGCGAAGGTCGAGGCCGGTCGTCTGGATGCAGGGTTCACCGCCCTCCTCGTGCGCCGCGCAGCAGACGCCGCGCAGGCCGGAGCGGACATCGAGGCGCTCGGCGGCCCCGCCGAGTTCGCAGCATTCCTATCCGTCACCGCCTCAGGCGTGAAGTACGAGACCCGCACCGAGGACGACTACCGCGCCGCCATCCGCCGCCTCGCAAAGGTCACAGCGGCTGCGGCCGGTTCACCTTAAACCCAAGGAGACGCCACATGATCATCGTCGAAGGCTGGGTCCGCGTCGCGGCCGAGGACATCGAGACCCTTCGCCCCGCCGCGCAGGCGATGGCTCACGCGACAAAGACGTCGGAGCCGGGGTGTCTTGAATACGCCTTCGCGACGGACCTCTTCGAGCCGGGCCTGTTGCGGATCATCGAACGCTGGAAGGACGAGGCGGCGCTGGCCGCCCACTTCGCCACGCCGCACATGGCCGCCTTCAATCAGGCGCTGGGCGGGGCTCGCATCACGGGCGCCAGCATCAAGGTCTATGCCGGCGAGGAAGTCCGCACGATCATGGAGCGGTAAAGCGCACGGTGAGCGCTTCAAAGCCCACCCACCGGCGATAGGCGGGGGTGACCTCGTACTGGCGGGCGGCGGTGAGGATCTCAACGCCGCGCGTCCGCTCGCCGAGCTGGCGGACAAGGCTGCGCAGGATGGCCCGCGCCTGGGTCGCGCCAAGGCAGGTATGCGGACCGCTGCCGAAGGCCACGTGCGGATTGGGAGAGCGGTCGAGGCGCACCTCGTCCGGCGCGTCGAACACCTGCTCGTCGCGATTCGCCGAGGCCCAGCACAGAGACACGCGCTCCCCTGCCCCGACCGTCCCGCCGCCCACCTTTGTCGGCGCGGGGCACACCCGACCGATATGGGTCAGGGGCGAGATCACCCGCACAATCTCCTCGACCGCCAGGTTCACCCCCGCAGGATCCGGCGCGATGGCCAACAGCGCCTCCGGGTGTTCCGCAAAGTGGGCGATCAGGCGGCTGACGGCGTTGATGATCGTGTCCCGCCCGCCGGCGAAGACGAGATTGGCGATGCCGACCTTCTCGTCCGTGGTCAGCGCGCGCCCATCGACCAAGGCTGTGTTCAGGAACGAAAAGACGTCCTCCCCCGGCGTCTCCGCGGCGCTGTCGAGGGCCTCGCGGATATAGCGGTCGAGGACGTTGCCCTTCGCCTGGCTGTCGGGGCCATCGTGGAAGACGTGCGTGCCCCAGGAAATCCACACCTCAGCCGCCGACATCGGCATGCCGAGGAGCAGTGCGAGGGCCCGCGACTGCAGAGGCAGGGCGAAGTCGCGGACGATCTCGACTTCGGCCTTTGACGAGGCCTCATCGATCAACTCGCCGATCAGCCGGTCGAGGCGCAGCTGATAGTCCGCTGAGCGGGGGCGGTGGAAGACGGGTTCCAGCAACCTCCGAAAGGCGGTGTGGACCGGTGGGTCGCTCTCGATGGGCAGCTGGCGCACCGAGCGGACGCCATCCTCCGACGGGATGGGCACGCGGAAGGGCGCGTCGGAGGAATATACGCTCCAGTCCCGCGCCGCCTCCCGCACCGCCGTGTAGCCAAGGATCATCGGTACGGTCTCGCCGCCGAAATCAGCGTTGAGCACGCCGGTGGAGGTTCTGGGCGCGCGGAAGGGATCGTCAAGGTCGGGATCGGTCATGACGCCAGTCTTGCATATCGGACGCTTGTCTCCATCCGGCGTC
>CAIOJR010000002.1 GCA_903858685.1 uncultured Caulobacterales bacterium
CCAGGCTGCGCTACGCTCCGTCACGCCGGTGGAGGGGGCTTATAGAGAGCGCCTTGGTCCGCCGCAATGACGAAAATGAGAAACAGGCCCTCAACCGCGATTCAGCCCACAGGTTAGCGTAAGTTTTGCGTCACTCACTGGGTCGTCAACAGACGGTCAATGCGCAGGCGCACCGCGTCGAGGTCGCCCAGAACATGGGTCAGCCGCGCTCTCGCCGCCTGAGACAACAGGGGCGCCATTTGACGCAACTCCCCAATGGAAGCCGGTTCCGGGGCCTGAAAGACCGGCGGCTCGTGCAAGGGCGCAGGCTGGGGCTGAAGCGCAGCGCTGTGCGCCGCTTCAGACGTCGTGGCGGGAGGGGGCGCCTGAAACGGAGCCGCGACCTCATGGGCGGCGTCGCCCTCTGACGCATCGAGTTCGACGCCCGCAGCCAGGATCAGGCGCCGCACGCCCTGCTCCCTATGCAGGCGCTGAACCCCTTTGATCGTATAGCCCTCGTCGTGCAGCAAGGCGCGCACGCCCCGCAGGATGTCAATATCCTGCCGCCGGTAGAAACGTCGCCCCCCCGCCCGCTTCATGGGGCGAATGAAAGAGAACTTGCTCTCCCAGAACCTCAGAACATGCTGAGGCACGCCAAGCTCTGTCGCAGCTTCGGAAATGGTGCGAAATGCATCTGGGCCCTTCGCAACCGTCACCCTTATCGCTCCTGATCACCATTGGCGTGGGCCAGGGCCGAGCCGTCTATCTGCGCCTTCATCACCTGCGACGCTCGGAAGCTGATCACGCGGCGTGGATCAATTGCAGCAGGCTCACCGGTCTTTGGATTTCGCCCCATGCGGGCGCGTTTGGCCCGGACCTGGAACACCCCAAATCCGGACAGCTTGACAATCTCGCCAGCCTCCAGCGCTTCCGCGACCAGATCCAGTGTGCGTTCGACCAGCCCGGCGCAGTCCTGGCGGGTCAAGCCCACCTCTTCGTGCACAGCCTCAGCCAGATCGGCCCGCGTCAGCGTACGACCCTTCATTCAGCGCCCCTAATCCCCAGCACCCAACCTTCAGGCCGATTGATGCCGTGAAAACTACGCGAAGTCAAAGGGTTCCAACAAAAGTTAAAAGCGGATCGCGCAGGCGCCCCAGGTGAGGCCGCCGCCCATCGCTTCCATGAGCACCATGTCGCCGCGTTTCACGCGTCCGTCGGCAATTCCCTCCGCCAAAGCCAGCGGAATGGAGGCGGCTGAAGTATTGGCGTGCCGGGACACGGTCGTGATCACCCTGGCCTCGTCAATCCCAAGTCGATGCGCCACGCCGGCCAGGATCCGGGAATTGGCCTGATGGGGCACAAACCAGTCCACATCGCCTATCTCTATGCCAGACGCCTTGACGGCGGCGTGGACAGCTTCGGTGATATTGACCACGGCATGGCGGAACACCTGCTGGCCCTGCATGCGCAGGTGTCCCACGCCGCCTGTCGTGGAGGGGCCGCCATCCACATAGAGCAGGTCCTGTTTGGTCCCGTCGCAGCGCAATGCAAAGCCCAGAAGTCCGCGATCCGTCGCATCTCCGCGGCCCTCGCCCGGGACCAGAACCACGGCCCCCGCGCCGTCGCCAAACAGGACGCAGGTTGTTCGGTCCCCAAAGTCCAGAAGGCGCGTCATACAGTCAGCGCCAATGACCAGCGCACATTTCGCCTGACCCCGGCTGACAAAGCCGTCCGCCACGGCCATGGCGTAGACAAAGCCGCTGCACACAGCCTGCACATCGAAGGCGATGCCGATGGGGCAGCCCAGCTTGCGCTGAACAATGGCTGCGACGGCTGGAAAGGTCAGGTCCGGCGTCGTCGTCGCTACAATGATCAGATCAACGTCAGCGGCGGTCTTGCCGGCGTCGGCCAGGGCGGCGCTCGCGGCTTCCACGGCCAGATCGGAGGTCGCCTGTTCCGGTCCGGCGCGACGGCGCTCCCGAATACCGGTTCGCTCAACAATCCAGGCGTCAGATGTATCGACGACCTTGGCCAGATCGTCATTGGTGACCACCACGGGCGGAAGGTAGGCGCCCACGCCGGTCATCACGCTTCGAATAAGGCTCACGCTTAGGTCTCCGCAGACGCCTCAGCGTCGCTCTTCAATTTCAGATCGGCCAGCCGCTGCAAATTTCGCGCGATTTCGGCCGCGTAATCGCTGGCGGCCAGGTTTGCCGCCACCAGCACGGCGTTGGCAAATCCCCGGGCGTCGGCACCGCCATGGCTTTTGACCACGGTGCCGTTCAGCCCCAGCAGCGGCCCGCCATTGACGGAACTGGGGTCCAGCCGGGCCCGCATCTTGTTTAGAGCGCCCGACGCCAGCAGGGCGCCAATCTTCGACAAGAGGCTTGAGACCAGGTATTCGCGAATGGTGGCGGCGAAAAACCGGGCCATCCCCTCGCCCGTCTTCAGCGCCACATTGCCCGTAAAACCGTCCGTCACGATCACATCGACCGAGCCCATGGCGATGTCGTTGCCCTCGACAAAGCCGCGATAGTCCAGGTCCAGCTTGGCGTCGCGCAACACCTGATTGGCGTCGCGCACCTCCTGATGGCCCTTCATTTCTTCTGAACCGACATTGAGCAGACCCACGGTCGGTCTCACCGCCGGATTTCGCGCATGTACGGCGCTATAGAAGGCCGCCCCCATGATGGCGAACTCCACCAGCTGGTCCGCGTCGCAGTCAATATTGGCGCCCACATCCAGCACCGCCGTCACGCCGCGCAGGGTGGGCCAGCTTGCCACAATGGCAGGCCGGTCCAGCCCGCCCGCCATGCGCAGGATCAGCTTGGATATGGCCATGAGCGCGCCGGTGTTGCCGCCCGAAACCGCGCCTTGGGCCTCACCCTTGCGGATGGCTTCAACGGCGTTCCAGAGGCTGGAGCCCTTGCCCCGGCGAAGCGCTACCGCCGCCTTTTCATCGCCAGAAATCACCAGATCGGTATGAGCGACCTCGGCGCAGGCCCGCAATGCCGGCAGGTTCGCCAGTTCCGCCTCGATCAGCGCGCGGTCGCCGTGCAGCAGGAAACCGATATTGCGGCCGGGCAAAAGGTCAAGCGCCAGGGCGCACCCCGCCACAACCACGGAGGGGCCGTGATCGCCACCCATGGCGTCGATGGAAAGTACAACGCGATCAGTCACGGCGCTGTTTCAAGCTCCCCTGGCCGAGGTTGATCCGGGAATCGGAAACCAACCCGATACGGCGACAGTTGCGGCGGACCTTAACGTCCGAACCTGACGATGCAAGTCGCGCGCCCCTCGGGATGCGCGATTCCCGGTCGAATCCGTCAGCGATCCTTGTCGCCGGATCGGGCCTTGAAGTCCTTCAGGGCGGAAAATGGAGATATCACGCCTGTCGGCTCCGGCGGCTCAAAAACGGCGCCCGGCTTGCGAGGGAACGGATCAAGCTCCAAGGCGAGATGCTCCACCAGATAGTCGCCGACCGGCACGTCGTGACTTTCAAGGACATCTGGCGGATCATCCGCATCCGGGTCGATCACTGCATCCGGATCGTTGACCGGCGCATTGGGACTTTCCGGCGGAAGCACCCGGATGTCGAATGCGCCTGACAAGGTGGCAGGCAAAGGCTCCAGCGTGATGCCGCAGGTCTGGGCCAGATCCGCAGACCAGTCGCCCCGAAGCGTCGCCCCATCCAGCCATGAAGCCAGCCGCACGGTGGCTTCGAACCGGTCGAGCGAGGACAGGTTCAGCAATTTGACGATCCGGCGACGCACCGCCTCGTCGGCTTGCACAGTCAGACGCTGGTCCTTCCGGTCAACCTCGGCCAGCTTGACCATCAGGGGCCACACAGAATCGCTCATCCGTTCACCTCTGCGAACGACGCCTGCCCCGCCAACAGGGCCGACAGATCCTGGTCCGCCAGCGCCGAATGCGCTTTGATCACCCAGTCCGTCAAGGCGGACGTGTCGGCGTCGGGAGCCTGCGCATAAACAGTGCGCTTCAGGAAACGCTCCAGCGCACCGCGATCGGGCAAGCCCTCCAGCGCCTCGGTCGCGTTCCGGGCGCGGCCATAGAGCGCCTCGCCCAGCTTGCGCATCTTCTTTCCCACGGACAGATCGCCCACGCCCATCTCGCGCAAGCCGTCATCCAGACCGCGCAGCAGCGAATCAAACAGCGCCTGCCCGACTTCCGAGGCTTGCTCGCCCTGACCTTTCAGCCGGGCCAGGACGAGAATCACGTGCAGGGCATAGATCTCGAAGCGCCCTTCCACCGTATCGGGCACGCCCCAGCGCGCATAGAAGTCAGGGGTCCGCGCATGGGCGGCGCAGGCGTTATAGAGCGCAAGACCGCTTTGCCGGGCGGGATTTCCCCCAAAAAGCCGCTTGAACATGCTCGCCCCTTTTCCGCCGCGACTGTGCGGCACTGTCGTCTGGCCAATGAAGTTCGGCCTTAAGCCATTGAACTAGGGACGCTGGCGCGATAGGTCAAAGGGCCAGTTGGCATTCTTCGTCATCAGGCCGCACGTGAACCGGGACAGAATATGATTCGTAAAGCCCTTCTTGCCGCCGTTGGCGCTGTTGCGCTCGCTTCGGCGGCCTGCGCCCCGATCACCTCCTATAACGGTTTCCAGCCTCAGGACGTGCGCCCCGAGCAGATCAAGGTGGGGGACGACAGCCGCTCGACAGTCTTGAGCAAGCTGGGCTCTCCATCCGTGCAGAGCGCCTTTGACCAGAACAGCTGGTATTACGTGACCCAGATCGCGGACAAGTACGCCTATTACCTGCCGCGGGTGCGCCAGCGCTCGGTGGTGGAAATCAAGTTCGACAAGGATGAGAAGGTCACAGAGGTCAAATCCTACAAGCTGACCGACGGCTACCAGATCGCCTATGACAAGCACGAAACCCCGACCCGCGGTCGTGAACTGTCCGTTCTGGAACAGATCCTGGGCGGCCTGGGGCGTGGCGGGATGCTGCCGCAGGACAACGACCCGGGCAATCCAGGCGGCGGCGGTCCGCGCCACTAGAACGTTTTCATCAAGCGCGGCGTGAAGCCCAAACAAGAACGCCCCGGAACATCTGCTCCGGGGCGTTTTCGCGTCTGAGGGTCAGACAGCCTATTTGATCAGACCCTTGGCCAGCACCGCCAGAAGCAGCAGGGCCACTATATTGGTGATCTTGATCATCGGGTTCACGGCGGGGCCAGAGGTGTCCTTGTAGGGATCGCCAACCGTGTCGCCGGTCACAGCGGCCTTGTGGGCGTCAGAGCCCTTGCCGCCATAATTGCCCTCTTCGATGTATTTCTTGGCGTTGTCCCAGGCGCCGCCGCCCGAGGTCATCGAGATGGCCACAAACAGGCCGGTCACGATCACGCCGATCAGCATGGCGCCCAGCGCCGAAAAGGCCTCGCTCTTGGCGCTTTCAATCGGCAATAGCGAGATGACGATGAACAGAACGATCGGCGACAGAACCGGAAGCAATGACGGCACGATCATTTCCCGGATGGCCGCACGGGTAAGGATATCCACCGCGCGGGCATAGTCGGGCTTTTGCTCATAGGTCATGATGCCCGGCATTTCGCGGAACTGACGGCGGACTTCCTCCACCACAGCGCCTGCGGCCCGGCCGACAGCGGTCATGGACATGCCGCCGAACAGGAAGGGCAAAAGGCCGCCGAACAGGAGACCGACGATCACGAAAGGATCGGACAGGTCAAATGTCACAGGCTTCATCCCCGCAAAATACGGGAACTGGATAGCGTTGGCGGGCGAAGAGAAGAAGTGCAGGTCCTGCGTATAGGCCGCAAACAGCACCAGAGCGCCCAGACCGGCCGACCCGATGGCATAGCCCTTGGTCACCGCCTTGGTGGTGTTGCCGACCGCGTCGAGCGCGTCGGTGGAGACGCGAACCTCGGCCGGAAGGCCCGCCATTTCAGCAATCCCGCCCGCATTGTCGGTCACGGGACCAAATGCATCGAGCGCGACGATGAAACCGGCCAGCGACAGCATGGTGGTCGTCGCAATCGCGACGCCGAACAGATTGCCCAACAGGTAGGTGGCCACGATGGCGACAATGATGACCAGTGCGGGCGCTGCTGTGGATTCCAGCGAGACCGCCAGACCCTGGATTACATTGGTGCCATGACCGGAGACGCTGGCCTTGGCGACGGAGCGAACAGGACGAAAGCCCGTGCCCGTATAGTATTCGGTGATCACGACGATCGCGGCTGTGACCAGCAGGCCAATCACGCCACACCAGAACAGATTGCCCGCAGTGATCGTGATGAGACCGCCGCCAACGCCGGTAATGGTCACAGGCTCCTTCACCAGCGCATTGATGACGAAATAGATCGCGCCGACCGACAGAACGCCGGTGACGATCAGGCCGTTATAAAGCGCACCCATGATGTTGCGGTTCTTGCCCAGACGGACAAAGAACGTGCCGATGATGGTGGTGATGATGCAGACGCCGCAGATGGCCAGCGGAAGAAGCATCATGGTTTCGGTCACGCCGGGGGCGGAGCCGCGGAAGAAGATCGCCGCCAGAACCATTGTGGCGACCGTGGTCACGGCATAGGTCTCGAACAGGTCGGCGGCCATACCGGCGCAGTCGCCCACATTGTCGCCCACATTGTCGGCGATGGTGGCGGCGTTGCGCGGGTCGTCTTCAGGAATGCCTGCCTCGACCTTGCCCACCAGATCGCCGCCAACATCGGCGCCCTTGGTGAAGATGCCGCCGCCCAGTCGGGCGAAGATGGAGATGAGCGAAGCGCCAAAGCCCAGCGCAACAAGCGCATCGGTGACTTCACGGCTGGTCGACGCCAGGTGCAGGACCTGGGTCAGAACATAATAATAGCCTGCCACGCCGATCAGGGCGAAACCCGCCACGAACAGGCCGGTGACCGCGCCGGAGCGGAACGCCATGGAGAGGCCCGCATCCAGGCTCTTGGAGGCGGCTTCGGCCGTGCGCACATTGGCGCGAACGCTGATCAGCATGCCGGCGAAGCCGGCAGCGCCTGACAGGATCGAACCGATCAGGAAACCGATGGCGGGCAGCAGGCCCAGCGTAAAGGCCAGTCCGACCAGAATGACCGCTCCCACCATGGAGATGGTGAGGTATTGGCGACGAAGGTATGCCTGAGCGCCTTCCTGAATCGCGGCTGCAATTTCCTGCATCTTTGCGTTGCCGGCCGACGCTCGCAGCAGCGAGCTAGTCTGGACAACGCCGTAAATCACCGCGAGAAACCCCGCGACGATCACGAGGACGAGATTATTCATTTCCACCCCTGTTTGTTTTCGCCGCCGCCGTGTGTCGTGCGCCGTGACGAGCTATTGGTTCGGTTGGTACAGCAGGCGCGCAGGCCGCGCTCCGCACAGGGAGGGACGGCCAGCATGTCCAGCCTTCGCAGACCGAAAACTGCGAAGTGGCGAGAGACTGCCAAACTGGCGACGGGGAAGCAACAGCCACAATGGGCCGAAACCCCTTCCGGACAAGGTAAAGGTGCGATTTATTCAGGGAATGGGCCGCGCCAGCCGATGTTGAGGCGTTTGCTCAAACACCTCGACATGGGTCACCAGGCCGGGGCCGAAGATGGTGGCGCAACCGGGCAGGACGGCCTTCTCCAGAGCCAGGGCGTCAATGGCGTTCAGGTCATTGGGCAGGGTGAAGGGCGTGCGATTGGCGGCGCGCACGACGAAGTCCTTGAAATAGGGCTCCTTGGCGCGGGTCGCCCCGACATCCACGTCATGGGTCAGATGCAGCCGGATGCGCGCATAGATGTAGTTGGTGACCAAGCCTTTCCATACAACCGGGATGGCGATGGGCGCCATCTCCACCGTGCGGGCGACCTGCGCCTTCTTGTCGTCCTTCTTTTCTTCCGCGCCCGCCAGAATGGGAAATCCGGCCCCGGTGCAGAATACCATCAGTCCCATGAATGCCCGACGATGCATTTGACCAGCTCCCTGCCCGCCCGAGCCTAGCCCGGCAGGGTAAATATCCAGTGCAGGCTAGATATGCGACCACCCTGTCCTGACCACATCGAGGGCGACGCCGTCAAAGCGCACCTCCAGCCCCTCGCCGTGGCGAACCTGGCCGATGTCCGAAACCTGAAGCCCCAAAGCCGCGCCCGCCTGCATCAGACGCGTCGCATTTTCCAGTGTCGCCGTGACGACAATTTCATAATCGTCGCCGCCCGCCGCCAAGGCCGCCAGAGCGTCCCGACGCGACGGCGCGCTGCGCAGCCAATGCGACGCCTGGGGGGATAGAGGGGTCAGGTCAAGATCGATGGCAATGCGCACGCCGCTTGCGCGCGCCACATTGCCCAGATCGGCCAGCAGCCCGTCCGACACATCCGCCGCAGCCGTGGCGAAGGCCCGCAAGGCGGGCGTCAGGGCCAGGCGCGGCCTTGGCAAACGGTAGGCCTGAGCCAGCACGGACCGATCCTGAGGGCTGAAACCGGCATCGCCCCGCGCCGCCATCAGACCCAGATAGCCGTCGCCGATCGTTCCCGTCACCAAAACCCTGTCGCCGGCTTGGGCGCCGCTTCGCTTGACCATGGCGCCAGCAGGACAATAGCCCAGCGCCGTCAGGCTCGCACTGAACGGACCCGGCGTGCAGACGGTGTCGCCGCCCAGCAGCCGAACCTCGTACCGCTTCAGATCTTCGCCCAGTCCGGAGGCGAAGTCGGCGCGGTCAAACCGGCTCCAATCCGCCGGCCAGGCGACGGCCAGAAACACAGCATCGGGCGACGCCCCCTTGGCGGCCAGATCGGACAGGTTCACCCGCAAAAGCTTGCGCGCCAGATCGCTGGGCGAAGTGCCCTTCAGGGCGTGCACGCCCTCCACAATGGCGTCCTTGGTGATGACCAGATCAAAGCCCGGTCGCGCGGCGATCACCGCCGCATCGTCCAGCAGGCCCAATGCCTCCGGCGCGCCCTTGGTCAGGGGCGCGAACAGATCGGCGATTTCGGTGAACTCGTTGGCGGACATGACGACGCGCCGTCCGCGGGATCAGCGACGAACGTCGCGGGCCACGGCGTCGAGGGCGCCATTGACGAAACCGGAGTCGGTCTTGGCGAAGAACGCCTTGGCCAGTTCAACATATTCGTCCAGCACGATCTCCGTCGGGATCTCCGACAGGTGGATCAGTTCGAACACAGCCGCGCGCAGCGTCGCGCGCAGGGTCGCATCGAGCCGGTCCAGACGCCAGTTAGCGGCGAGGCGCTTTGCGATGGCCTGATCGATTTCGCGCTGATGGGTCACCACGCCGCGCACGATGTCGGCAAAGAAGGCTTCATCAGCATCGGCCAGGCGTTCCGGACCAGGAGAGGCGGCCACAGGTTCGTCATCTTCAATGGCGGCGCCAAACCGATGATCCGCAAACTCGCGCAGCACAGCCTCGACGCCAGCGCCGGCGACTTCCATCTGATACAGCGCCTGCACAGCCGCCAGACGCGCGACCGTCCTTGCCTGCATGGCCGGGCGGGATCTACGGGGGGCCTTGCCTTCAGCCTCAGTCACGGTTCGACGACCTCGCCCTCTTCATTCAAGCCTTCTTCGCCCAGAAACCGGGCGAAATCCTGTGTTTCGCGGAAGTCGCGATAGACCGACGCGTACCGCACATAGGCCACTTCATCGAGCGACTTCAGCGCCTTCATCACCAGCTCTCCGATGACTTCCGACCCGATTTCGGTCTCTCCGCGGCTTTCCAGCTGGCGCACAATGCCAGACACCATCCGCTCGACGCGCTCGGCGTCGATAGAGCGTTTGCGAATGGCGATCGCGATCGAGCGCACCAGCTTTTCCCGATCGAACGGCGCGCGCCGGCCAGAGCGCTTCAAAATGGTCAGTTCGCGCAGTTGCACGCGCTCAAACGTGGTGAACCGCCCGCCGCATTCGGGGCAAGCCCGACGACGTCGGATCGCCGTACCGTCTTCCGACGGACGGCTGTCCTTCACCTGGCTCTCAAGATGGCCGCAAAATGGACAACGCAAGCTGAGCGTGCTCCGGCTGAAGGTTACAAACGTCCGAAGCCTGACTTGTAGGCCGCTCCGGCGCCCCTGACCAGAGGCGCCGCGAGAGACCGATCACGCCATGGTTCAGCTATATATAGGGAAGCGTTCGGTCAAAACCGCAACCTTTGCCCGGACAGCGGCTTCAGCCGCGCCGTTGTCGTCGGCATGGCGCGCCAGTCCGTCAACCACTTCAGCGATCAGCAGTCCGACCTCACGGAACTCCGCGACGCCAAAGCCGCGCGTGGTCGCCGCAGGCGTGCCGAGGCGAACGCCCGAGGTGATGGTGAAGGGCGCTGTGTCGAATGGCACGCCATTCTTGTTGCAGGTCATGTGGGCCCGCTCCAGACTGGCTTCGGTCGCCTTTCCAGTCACGCCCTTGGGACGCAGGTCGACCAGCATCAGGTGACTGTCCGTGCCGCCGGATACGATGGCCACCCCCGACTCCACCAGG
>CAIOJR010000003.1 GCA_903858685.1 uncultured Caulobacterales bacterium
CGCTGGAACCTAAATCCAGTGCGTCTACCAGTTCCGCCACATCCGCGTGTTGGAGCGGGCATGCCTTACGCGGTAGATTTGACGCGTGCAAGACGCCCGTGCGCCACAGATGGGGAATGCTTGGCTGACGCTGGGGCAATCGTCCCTATATAAACGGTATGACCAGCCTCTCAATCCTCGACCTGTCCCCGATCACGCAAGGATCCGACGCCGGAACGGCGCTGCGCAACAGCCGCGACCTGGCGCAACATGCGGAGCGGCTGGGCTATCGCCGGTTCTGGCTGGCGGAGCATCACAACATGACGGGCGTGGCCAGCGCCGCGACCGCCGTGGCGATTGGCTTCGTGGCGGAAGGAACCCGCACGATTCGCGTCGGCTCTGGCGGAATCATGCTGCCCAACCACGCCCCGCTGGTCATCGCCGAACAGTTCGGGACGCTGGCCAGCCTCTATCCCGGTCGAATTGATCTGGGACTCGGACGCGCGCCCGGCACGGACCAGATCACATCTCGCGCCTTGAGACGCAATCTGGCGGGCGATATCGACCAGTTCCCGCGCGACGTGATGGAGCTGGCCGCCTATTTCGAGGCGGCGCAGCCGGGCCAGCGGGTACAGGCCGTACCGGGCGCGGGGCTGAAGGTGCCGCTCTATATACTAGGCTCAAGCACCTATGGCGCCCAGCTGGCGGCGGCGTTTGGCCTGCCGTTCGCCTTTGCCTCCCACTTCGCCCCGCAGGACCTTGATCTGGCGTTGCGGCTCTACCGTGCCCAGTTCCAGCCGTCAGCCACCCTGCAACGGCCCTATGTGATGGTGGGGCTGAACGTCTTCGCCGCCGACACCGATGAAGAAGCCCTGTTCCACTTCACCTCGCTTCAACAGGCCTTTGTGAACCTGCGCACAGGCGCGCCCGGCCCCTTGCCCGCCCCGGTCGCCGACATAAAGGCGATCTACGACGCTTCGATCCATCCGATGCTGGATGAGACGCTCAGCCGTTCGGTCGTCGGCCGTCCGGACACGGTCGCCAAGGGGCTGGCCGCCTTTATCGAGCGCACCGCCGCCAATGAGGTCATCGTCACCGCGCAGATCTTTGATCACGCGGCCAGGATTCGCTCCTTCGAACTGACGGCGGCGGCGATCAGCTGAACGCCGCCTCGGTCTTGGCGCGGACCTCGTCCAGCGTCACGCCGTCAGCCAGTTCGAGCAGTTTCAGCATCTGCGCCGTCTTGTCCACGCTGAACACGGCCAGATCGGTGATCACCAGATCGACCACGCCCGCCCCGGTCAGCGGCAGGTTGCAGCGCTTCAGCACCTTTGACGCCCCCGTCTTTTCGCAATGGTCCATAACGACCACCACGCGCTTGACGCCGGCTACAAGGTCCATGGCGCCGCCCATGCCCTTGACCACCTTGCCCGGAACCATCCAGTTGGCCAGATCCCCATTTTCCGCCACTTGCATGGCGCCGAGGATCGACAGGTTGATGTGCCCTCCCCGGATCATGGCGAAGCTGTCCGACGACGAGAAGTAGGACGAGGTCGGCAGTTCCGTGATGGTCTGCTTGCCGGCGTTGATCAGGTCTGCGTCCTCCTCGCCCGCATAGGGGAAAGGCCCCATGCCGAGCATCCCGTTTTCGCTTTGCAGCGTCACCGTCATGCCGTCGGGGATATAGTTCGACACCAGAGTCGGAATGCCGATGCCCAGATTGACGTAGAAGCCGTCCTTCAGTTCCGTGGCCGCGCGGGCAGCCATCTGGTCGCGTGTCCAGGCCATCAGACGGCTTCCTTGTCGCGGGTCGTAGTGCGCTCGATGCGCTTTTCAAAGACCGCGCCCTTGAAGATGCGATCCACATAGACGCCGGGCGTATGGATGTGATCGGGCTCCAGTTCGCCGGACGCGACCAGATGCTCCACCTCCACCAGACAGGCCTTGCCTGCGGTCGCCATCATCGGGTTGAAGTTGCGGGCGGTCTTTCGATAGACAAGGTTGCCTTCAGTGTCGCCCTTCCACGCCTTGACGATGGACAGATCCGCGACAAGCCCGGTTTCCATCACATAGTTCTCGCCGTTGAAAACCCGCGTCTCCTTGCCTTCGGCCACAAGCGTGCCAAAGCCCGTCTTGGTGTAGAAGGCGGGAATGCCGGCCCCGCCTGCGCGGATGCGCTCGGCCAGCGTGCCCTGCGGATTGAACTCCAGCTCCAGCTCGCCGGACAGATAGAGCTTCTCGAACAGTTTGTTCTCGCCCACATAGGAGCTGACCATCTTCTTGATCTGGCCGTTTTCCAGCAACAGACCCAGACCAAAGCCGTCGATCCCGCAATTGTTGGAAATGACCGTCAGGTCCTTCACGCCCAAATCGCGGATCGCCGCAATCAGGTTTTCAGGGATGCCGCACAGGCCAAAGCCCCCCGACATGATCACCATGCCGTCGAACAGCAGCCCTTCCAGAGCAGTTTTCGCATCGGCTACGACTTTGCGGGACATGGCGCCTCCTGACGATGAGCCTGGTCGCTACACCTTGTGTGCGGCGCAGCAAGACCTGAGGTCATGTCGCCTAATCCGGCGCGATTTTCAACTGGATATGGACGCCGGAACCCATATCACGGCGCCTTGGACACCGGCGCCGCAGCCGACTCCGCCAAGGCAGCGCTTGCCGCCGCCGTCTGGCTGACCGCCTGGTCAAACGCGCTGACAATGGCCGAGATACGGTTCGCAGCGGCGGGAACGTGCAGGTCTAGCGACTTGCTGGCGCCGCCGCCCGTGGCGTCGCTGAGCTGAAGCAGGGCTTGAAGATGCACCTCGGGCGCGCCCCCCCGGGAGGCGTCATAGACGACTTCAAAATGGCGCACATCGATCCGCAGCCTCAGACCGGCGGCGCCGGCGTCGCCAGCCCGCAGAACCCGGACATGCGGGGCCTCAGCCTCCAGCGCGCCCGTCACCGCCTCATGAAACATGACCGCGGCGGGCGTGACCCAGCGGGCTTCAGACACATAGGCCGCCTGATCGCCGCGCAGGGTCAGAACGCCGTCGCCCCGCGAGGCGGCAGGCAGGAACGACGACACCGCCAGCGCCACCCGGCCACCGGCGACGGGAGCGCTCCTCCCCGCGCCGGTCACGTCAAACCTGTAGAGCTGAACGGGCTTTTCCTTGGGCAGGACTGTGACGCAGCCGCCAAGACCAAGCCCGACCGCCACAGCGGCGGTCGCGATCATTGCGCGGGTCGACGAGACGAGTGTCATGGTTTGATCTCCACGGTCCGGGCGGGCGGCTTTGTCAGCACGCCTGTGGGATTGCGCTCAAGCTCGTTGACCAGCCGATCCAGACTGTCGGCGGCGGTCTGAAGGCTCGAAACGGTGCGGTTGAGCTGGGGCAGGCCGGTGGTGGCGAAGTCACTGGCGGGGCCTTGCAGCTTGCCCACCACCGCGCGGGCGTCCGCCGTAGCCAGCTTCAACTCCGCCGCTGCGTCCGCCAGATTGGTCAGGGTGCGACGAGCATCGGTATTGACCAGCCGACGGCTGTCATCGGCCAGGGCGCCGATCTTGTCACTCGTCTGGTTCACGCTTTTGAGGGTCGCGTCGAGATCGGCCACAATCTGATCCTGATCGCGCAGCTTGGCCGTAATCGCGTGGACATCGGCCAGGGTCGCGGAAACCTCGGCGATATTTCGTTCCGACAGCAAGCGATTGACCCGGTCCAGCGCCTCAACCGTGCGGGTCAGCACGTTGCCGCCGCCCGCCAGCAGGCTTTCCAGCGTGCTTGAGGTGGTGTGGATCACCGGCATCTGCCCGGGCGGCGTGACAGCCTTCAACAACGCTGCGGCTGAAGAGCCTGCGGATATCTGGATATAGTTGACGCCGGTCACGCCCTGCGGCTCGAGGCTGGCCGTGGAATCTGTCCGCACCGGACTTTCCGACGCGATCCGGATATGGGCCGACACGCCGGTCGGGTCGATCCTGTCCAGCGTAAGCCGGGTCACCTCCCCCACCTTGATGCCGTTGAAATAGACGCCACCGCCGACCGACAGGCCGTGGACGGGGCCGTGGAAGGCCACGTCATATTCATCATAGCGCTGGCGAAACTGATCTCCCGCCAGCCAGACGATGAAGACCAGGGCCCCTATGGCGAGGAAGATGGAGACCAGCCCCACAAGGGCGTAATGGGCGTTACGTTCCATCAGGCGGGTCCTTTGCTCAGGCGGGACGCGTCGTGACCCGACAACCGTGCGCGACTGCGGGGTCCGAGGAAATATTCCCTGATCCAGGGATGAGTGGAGCCTTCAAGCTCTGTAGCCGGCGCCGTCGCCACGATCCTGCGATCGGCGATGACCGCAACCCGGTCGGTGATGGCGTAGAGGCTGTCGAGGTCGTGAGTGATCATGACCACCGTCAGGCCAAGGGTCGCCCGCAGCGTCAGGATCAACTGGTCAAACGCATCGGCGCCGATGGGATCAAGACCCGCTGTCGGCTCGTCCAGAAACAGCAGTTCCGGATCCATCGCCAGCGCCCGCGCCAGACTGGCCCGTTTTCGCATGCCCCCCGACAGAGCCGCCGGCATCAGGGCGCCGGCGTGGGGCGGCAATCCCGCCAGGGCGATCTTCAACGCCGCCAGCCGGTCGATCAGTCCATGATCCAGATGCGTATGCTCCCGCAGGGGCGCGCCGACATTGTCGAGCACATTGAGCGCAGAGAACAGCGCCCCGCCCTGAAACAGCACCCCCACGCGCTTTTGCAAGGCCTGCCTTCGGTCAACCCCGTCCAGGCTGGCGGGCGCATCCAGCACCCGGATCTGGCCGGACTGGGCTTCACGCAGGCCCAGTATGGTGTTGAGCAGGACTGACTTGCCCGCGCCGGACCCACCGACCAGCCCTAATATCTCCCCGCGTCGCACGGTCAGATCCAGGCCGTCATGGACCACATTTTCGCCAAACGCTGTCTTCAGCCCCACGACGTCAATCACATTGCCAGTGTCGCTCACATGGCCAGTGTCGCTCACCTTGTCCGTCACAGGTTCAGCTCCATGAACAGAAGCGCGAACAGGGCGTCGATGACGATGATGGCGAAGATGGCCTGCACCACCGCGCCGGTGACGCGACGGCCCAGTTGCTCCACATCGCCGCCGACTTCCAGCCCCTGACGGCACCCGATGGCGGCGATGACGACCGCCATGACCGGCGCCTTGCACATGCCGATCCAGAAATGACGCAGGCCCACATTCTCCACTATGCGGTGCAGAAACAATGCCGGAGACAGATCAATCACCACCCAGATCACCATCAGGCCGCCCGCCATGCCCGCAAGGATGGCGACAAAGGTGAGAAGCGGCGTCATGGTCAGCATGGCGATGAAACGCGGCAGAACCAGCGCGTCGAACGGCTCCACCCCCATCACCTCCATGGCGTCGATTTCCTGATTCATCCGCATGGCGCCAATCTCCGCCGCAAAGCTGGAGGCGGAGCGCCCTGCCAGGATCACCGCCGTGATCAGCACGGCGAACTCGCGCAGCACCCCCACGCCCACCAGTTCCACGGTGAAAATGGAGGCGCCGAACTGGGCCAGCAGGTTCGCCCCCAGAAAGGCGATGGTGGCGCCCACAAAGAAGTTCGTCGCAGCCACAATCGGCAAGGCGTCCAGCCCCGCCCGCTCCATCAACGAAAAGGTCGGCGCCAGACGCAGTCGCGACGGCCGCATGGCCACCCGCAGCACCGCCGATATCAGCTCTCCGTAAAAGGCGAGATTGAGAAAGGCCTGACTGCCGGCCGCTTCCACGCCCTTGCCCAGTCGCACCAGCCAACGGCGCCATGGCCTTCGCCGACGCTCCAACCTCACCGGCTTTAGCCCATCCCCCGCCACCAGTCGCGCCAGCCGCGCCAGATCGGGGCGCAGGTCGGCGGCCTCGTCCGCACCTGCGAGCTCTGCATCGATCCTGGCCTCGCGAAACAGCACAAAGGCGCCCGCCGTATCGACACGGCCCAGCGCCTCCACTCCAATCGCGACAACGCTTTCACCGTGCAAGGCCTGCAAAAGCCGATGCGGCGTTGACCCCAGTCCCGTCGCCGTCCAGTCGCCGACAATCGAAAGCCGAACGCCGCCCTGCGTCGGCGCCACCCGAAAATCCGCCCTGTTGTCGCCGCCCCCGCTCAAGCCGTCCCCCAATGGCTCAGGGGCGTGCGACTTCATCGCGGCCCCTGATCGCACTCTGAACCGAATTTCGCCGATTGCGCCATGGCTCGGCGCGGCACAATCGCTCCCATGCAGCTTATGTTCGCATTTTCCCGGCCGGTCTGACCCAAGGAGAGCCTAGCGCCGCGCCGCGCGCTGCGCCAAACTGAGCGCCTATGTCGGCTGCAAGACCGATCTGCCTGCTGAAACCTGAGGAAACGCCATGCTGCCCTTCCGCCACGTTGAGACCGGCGACCACGCCGCCATGATCATGGCCGGGTCCGGGGAGACCGTGCTCTATTCGGAACTGGAATCGCGTTCGAATCAGATCGCCCACCTGTTCCGCGCCCTGGGCATCGAGCGCGGCGATGCGATTTCCATCCTCGTGGACAACAGCCCGCGATTCTTTGAACTGACCATGGCCGCGCACCGGTCCGGACTGCGCTACACCTGCATCTCCACCAAACTCGCACCGAGCGAGCTGGCCTATATCTTGGAGGACAGCCAGTCCAAGGCGCTGTTCGCCTCCCATAGCCTGGCGCCCCTGGCCGAGGCGGCGGTGAAGGACGTCAAGGGCGTCGCGCGCTACATGGTCGGCGGCGTCAGCGACACGTTCCAGAGCCTCGAAGACGCCATTAAGGCCCTGCCCGTCACCCGGCTCGAGGTCGAGAGCCTCGGCGAGGCCATGCTCTACTCGTCCGGCACGACGGGACGTCCCAAGGGCGTCAAGCGCGCGCCGGTCGAACGCTCGCTCGACGATCTGCCCACCCTGGCCGCGCTGGGAACAGCGCTGTTCGCCTTCCGCCCCGGCATGGTCTATCTGTCGCCCGCGCCGCTCTATCACGCCGCTCCGCTGGGCTGGTGCATGGGCGTGCTGGAGATGGGCGGAACGGTCGTGATCATGGAGAGCTTCGATGCCGAGCGCGCCCTGGCCGACATCGAAAAATACAAGGTCACCCACGGACAGTTCGTGCCGACCCACTTCGTCCGGCTGCTGAAGCTGCCGGAAGCGGTGCGCAACCGTTACGATATTAGCACGCTGGAAGGCGTCTTCCACGCCGCCGCCCCCTGCCCCATCCCGGTCAAGGAGGCCATGATCGCCTGGTGGGGGCCGATTGTGGGCGAATATTATGCGGGAACCGAAGGCAACGGCTTCTGCACCCTGAACTCCGAACAGTGGCTGGCCCACAAGGGCTCGGTCGGCAAGGCGCTGAATTGCGAAATCAAGATCTGTGACGAGAACGGCGACCCCGTTGCGCCGCGCGTCGAGGGCGAGGTCTTCTTCGCGGGCGGCGGCAGTTTCGAATACCATAACGACCCGGAAAAGACCGCCAGCGTGCGCAACAAGCACGGCTGGTCGACGCTTGGCGATATTGGCTGGCTGGACGAGGAAGGCTTCCTCTATCTGACCGACCGCAAGAGCTTCATGATCATCTCAGGCGGGGTGAACATCTATCCGCAGGAAGTGGAAAACCTGCTGGTCAACCACCCCAAGGTCGCGGACGTCGCCGTGATCGGCGCGCCTCACGAGGAGATGGGCGAGCAGGTCGTGGCCGTCATCCAGCCCGCCAACTGGGAAGACGCCGGAGAGGCGCTGGCCGCGGAACTGATGGCCTATTGCCGCGCCCATATCAGCCACGTGAAATGCCCGCGGCGGGTCGACTTCCGCCAGGAACTGCCGCGCCACCAGACGGGCAAGCTCTACAAGCGCCTGATCCGCGACGAATACTGGGGCAAGACCCTGCCCCCGAACCACACCTGAGGCTCAGGCGCCGCCGCGCACCAGTCGCCCCGGCAGGGCCTCTGTCGGCCGTCCATCGCAATAGGTCATCTCGCCCCGCACAAAGGTGGCGCGATAGCCCGTCGCGTCCTGCATCAGGCGACGTCCCCCGGCGGGCAGGTCGTGGACCACGCGCGGCGCCGCCAGGGACAGGTTGTCATAGTCGATCAGATTGATGTCGGCCCGCCTGCCCGGCGTCAGCACGCCCCGGTCCTTCAGACCGACCAGAGCCGCCGTGTCGGACGTCTGCATCTTCACCACCTGAGCGATGGAAAAACGCGGGCCCCGCCTGCGGTCGCGGGTCCAGTGGGTCAGCATCGAGGTGGGGAAACTGCCGTCGCAGATCATGCCCACATGGGCGCCCCCGTCCGACAGGCCCGGAACCGTGTCGCGGTGCGCAAGCATGTCGTGGGACGGGTCGAGATTGCCGTTCGCATAGTTGAGGAACGGCACATAGATCATCCCGCGCCCCTCTCTCTCCAGCATGACATCCAGCGTGGCCTCCAGCGGCGTCAGACCCCGCTGGTCGGCATAGGCCTGCAGGCTCTTGTCCGACGTCGGCTCATAATCAAAGCCCTCCAGCATCGGATAGATGGCCGACCAGTCGCCAAAGGTGTCGCGCGCCAGAGGGCTGTCCCAGCGCGGCGTCTGCCCCAGAAGCTGCGCCCGGAAGGCCGGGTCCCGCAGCCGCGCCACCTTGTCGCGGAGGCTAAGATGCGCAATCCCGGCAAAGGCGGGGTGGTAGGTGAACGGGTTCAGGGTCAGCTCGAGCCCGAGCAATAGACCGACCGGGCGACCGCACACCTGAGCCTTCATATCGAGCCCGGAATCCACTGCCATTTCAAGCTTTTGCAGCATCATTCTCCAGCCTTCGGGAGAACGGCCGCTCTGGGCCAGCGAAAAGGACAGGGGCCGTCCGGAGACGCGCGCCAGATGTTCCAGCATGGCGAACTCGCGCTCAAAATCTGCAAAATCAGACACCACCTGCAGGACGCCCGCATTGGCCCGCTTGAGAGCCAAAGCCAAACCGACCAGCTCATCCTCAGCCGCCGTCAGGGTCGGGGTCGGCTGGCCGTCGCTGGTGCGGTGGTTCAGGGTGCGGGAGGTGGAAAAGCCGATGGCGCCTGCCCGTATCGCCTCCTCCGTCAAGGCCGACATGGCTGCGATATCGGCCTGCGACGCCGGTTCGCGCTGGGCGCCGCGCTCCCCCATCACAAAGACCCGCAGGGCGGCGTGGGGCAACTGGGCGGCGATATCGATGTCGAAGCGGCGTCGCGCCAGACTGTCCAGATAGTCCGGAAAACTGAACCAGTCCCAGGGCAGGCCCTGAGACAATACAGGGAACGGAATATCCTCCACCCCCTCCATCAGACGGATCAGACGGTCATGATCGTCCGGCCGGCACGGTGCAAAGCCGACGCCGCAATTGCCCATCACCGCCGTGGTCACCCCGTGCTGCGACGAGGGGGCCAGACGCTGATCAAAGGTCGCCTGTCCGTCATAATGGGTGTGGACGTCCACAAAGCCCGGGGTGACCAGCAGGCCGCGCGCGTCGATCTCGTCGGCGCCGCAACCATCGACGCGGCCGATGGCGGCGATCATGCCGTTGTGGATGGCGATGTCGGCCTCAAAGCCTTGAGCCCCGGTTCCGTCCACGACGAATCCGCCTCTGATGACGCGGTCATAGGCAGCGGCCATCCTGCATTTCCTCGACATTATTCTTGTTCAGTTGAACCTGCGCCCCGACCTTGGCGGCGTCAAGACAACGCCCCCGGGGGCGCCTCGCGCATATTCATTGCGAACTGGTCCGGCAAAAGCCGCAAAATGGGTTGTTTTCACCCCCGGTTTGCCGCAAAGAAGACCCATGACGACGATCTTCGCCGCCGCAGTCCTTCTCGCCAGCGCCGCCATGGCGCGGGCCGGGGCGTCTGCGCGTGCGGCTCTGGCGGTCCGCGCGGCGCGAATTTCCCGCCCCTGAGCGCGGTCAGAACCGGTCCTTCGGGGAACGGGACGCTCAGGGGATGAATTAGCCAAGCCAACCGTTGCAGACCCTATTCGAGATCCGTTCCTCACATGACTGTCCAGACCACCACGCCCGCTCCGGGCTCTTCGGCGAATAAGGCCGACCCCACGCGTGAGCGCACCTCGCGCCTGACCTTTGAGGCGATCCAGGCCGCCGCCGCACGCCTGAAAGGCCAGATCGAGCGCACGCCCATGCGCCATTCCCGCACCCTGTCGGAAATCACCGGCGCCGAGGTGTGGATCAAGTTCGAAAACCTCCAGTTCACCGCCGCCTTCAAGGAGCGCGGCGCGCTGAACAAGTTGCTTTTGCTGAGCGACGAACAGCGCCAGCGCGGCGTCATCGCCGCAAGTGCTGGAAATCACGCTCAGGGGCTGGCCTATCACGGCGCTCGCCTTGGCGTGCCGACCACCATCGTCATGCCCCGCCAGACCCCGATGGTGAAGGTGCAGCACACCCGCAATTTCGGCGCGGACGTGATCCTGGAGGGCGAGTCCTACGACGACGCCAACACCTACGCCCAGACCCTGTGCGTCGAGCGGGGCATGACCTTCGTCCACCCCTTCAACGATTTCGACGTCATGGCCGGTCAAGGCACTGTGGCGCTGGAAATGCTGGAGGATCATCCTGATCTGGACGTGCTGCCCATCCCCATCGGCGGCGGCGGTCTGATCGCGGGCATGGCGGTGGCCGCCAAGACGCTGAACCCGAATATCCGCATCGTGGGCGTGGAGCCCGCCATGTACCCATCCTTCACGGCCCGGCTGCGCAACATCAATGCGCGGCTCGGCGGCTCGACCATCGCCGAGGGCATAGCGGTCAAGCAGGTGGGCGATCTGACCTATGCCACCGCGCGCCCCCTGATCGAGGACGTTCTGCTGATCGAGGAGGCCGATTTTGAATCCGCCATCGCCCTCTATTGCAATGTGGAAAAGACCGTCGCGGAAGGCGCCGGCGCGGCGTCGCTGGCGGCGCTGTTGTCCCATCCCGAAATGTTCCGTGGCCAGAAGGTCGGACTGATCCTGTGCGGCGGCAATATAGACAGCCGCCTGCTCGCCTCGGTCCTGACGCGCGAACTGGTGCGCGAGCAGCGCATCGTGACCGTGCGCCTGATCGGCGACGACCGCTCGGGCCTGTTGGCCAAGATCGCCAATCTGATCGGCGATGCGGGCGGCAATATCATCAGCTTTGATCACAACCGTCTGGCGCTCGACGTGCCCGCCAAGGGCGCGGAGTTCGACATCCAGATCGAGACCCGCGACGCCCAGCACACCCGCGACGTGATGGAGGCGCTTCGTCTTGCAGGCTATCCGCCCCGCATCGTCTGACCCCATTTATTTCAGCCGGAAACGACCCATGACGACCCAAACCGCCAGCCATGATGATCAGGAGCCCCTCTGGCGCAGCGAACTGACCGCGCTTCGGGCCAGCATCGACAATATAGACGCAGCCCTGATCCACATGCTGGCGGAACGGTTCAAGTGCACCAAGCGCGTGGGCCAGCTCAAGGCGACCTATGACCTGCCGCCCGCAGATCCGAACCGGGAGGCCCAGCAGATCGCGCGCCTGAGGTCGCTTGCGGAAAACGCGCATCTCGACCCCGCCTTTGCCGAAAAATTCCTGGCCTTCATCATCCAGGAAGTGATCCGACACCACGAAGCCATCGCCCGGAACTGAGCCAGTGACCCTGTCTGAACAAGAATTTCACAAGATCCGCCGCCTGCCCCCTTACGTCTTCGAGGAGGTCAACAAGCTGAAGGGCCAGCTCCGCGCCAAGGGGATGGACATTATCGACTTCGGCATGGGCAACCCTGACATGCCCACGCCCAAGCACATTGTCGACAAGCTGATCGAGACCGCGCGCGATCCCAAGGCCGGGCGCTATTCCGCCTCCAAGGGAATACCGGGCCTGCGCAAGGCGATGGCGGGCTATTATGACAAGCGCTTCGGCGTCAAGCTGAACCCCGACACCGAAGTCGTCGCCACGCTCGGCTCGAAGGAAGGCTTCGCAAATCTGGCTCAGGCCCTGACCTCGCCCGGCGATGTGATCATCTGCCCGAATCCGGCCTATCCAATCCACGCCTATGGCTTCATCATAGCGGGCGGCGTGATCCGCCACGTGCCCGCCCTCTCGCCGGAGGCATATCTGTCGGGCGTCAGCCGGGCCGTGAAGCATTCCGCGCCGCCGCCGTCGGTGCTGATCGTCTCCTACCCGTCCAACCCGACCGCCCAGTGGGTCGATCTGGACTTCTACAAGGAAGCAGTGGCTCTGGCGAAGAAGCACGACCTGTTGATCCTGTCCGACATCGCCTATTCGGAAATCTATTTCGACGACAACCCGCCCCCGTCGATCCTTCAGGTGGACGGCGCCAAGGACATCGCGGTCGAGGTCAACAGCCTGTCCAAGACCTACGCCATGGCTGGTTGGCGCGTCGGCATGGTGGTCGGCAATGCACGGATGTGCGCGGCTCTGGCGCGGGTGAAGTCCTATCTGGACTATGGCGCCTTTACGCCCATTCAGGTCGCCGCCGCCGCGGCGCTCAACGGACCACAGGACTGTGTCGACGAGATCCGCGCCATCTATAAGGGCCGTCGCGACACGCTGGTGAAGGCCATGGGTCAGGCCGGCTGGGACATCCCCGCGCCGCCGGCCTCCATGTTCGCCTGGGCGCCCATTCCTGAGGCGCACCGCGAAGGCGGCTCGCTGCTGTTCGCCAAGCGCCTGATGGAGGAAGCCGGCGTGGCCGTGGCGCCCGGCGTCGGCTTTGGCGAATATGGCGAGGGATTTGTCCGGATCGGGCTGGTCGAGAACGAGCATCGCATCCGCCAGGCCGCGCGCAACGTGAAGAAGTTCCTGTCCGGATCCAACAGCGCCAAGGCGGACACCGCCGAACTGATCGGAAGCTGATCCCTACGGGCGCACCTGCCCGGTTCCGCGCACCACGTACTTGAAGCTGGTCAACTGCTGCGCGCCGACCGGGCCGCGGGCATGGAGCTTGTCGGTGGCGATGCCGATCTCCGCGCCAAAGCCGAATTCGCCGCCGTCGGCGAACTGGGTCGAGGCGTTGACCAGAACGATGGCCGAATCGACCTCCCGCGTGAAGACGTCCGCGGCGGCGGCGTCGTCCGTCACGATGGAATCGGTGTGGCCGGAGCCATGGAGGCGAATGTGCTCCACCGCCTCATTCAGTCCGTCGACCACGCGAACGGCGATGATCGGCGCCAGATATTCGGTCGTCCAATCCTCCACCGTCGCAACCTCCATGCTGGCGACGACCGCGCGCGCCTGCTCATCGCCGCGCATGACGCAGCCCAGGGCGGACAGATCTGCCGCCAGAACGGGCAAGAGGACCGGCGCGATCTCTGCGTCGATCAGCAGGGTCTCTGCTGCGCCGCAAACCGAAACGCGCCGCATCTTGGAATTGACCACCACCGCCCGCGCCTTTTCGGGATCAGCGCCGGAATGGACATAGACGTGGTTCAGCCCTTCCAGATGGCCCAGCACCGCGACGCGCGCATCCTTCTGCACGCGCGCCACGAGGCTCTTGCCGCCACGCGGAATGAGGAGATCGATGGCGCCGTCGAGCCCGGCCAGCATCAGGCCGACGGCGTCACGATCAGCAGTCTGGACCATGCAGACCGCCCCTGCGGGCAAGCCCGCCTCCTGAAGCCCGTCGACAATAGCTGCGTGCAGGGCGAGGCTGGTCTGAAGACATTCCGATCCACCGCGCAGGATCACGGCGTTACCGGCGCGCAATGTCAGGGCGGCGGCGTCGGCGGTCACATTGGGGCGGCTCTCATAGATGACCGCGATCACCCCGATCGGCGTGCGCACGCGGGCGAAGTCCAGCCCATTAGGGCGGGTCCACCGCTCCGTGACCTCGCCGACCGGATCGGGAATGGCCGCGACGGCCTCGACGCCCTCAGCCACGCCCTCCAGACGCGCGACATTCAGCGCCAGCCGGTCCAGTTCCGGCCCGGTCAGGCGGGTCCTTGCAGCGTCGAGGTCGCGCGCATTGGCGGCCAGGATCTGAGGCGCCTGGCGACGGATATGTCGCGCCATGGCCAGAATCGCCTGGGTGCGGGTCTCCGGGCTTGCCTTGCGCACCGTGTCGGCGGCGGCGCGTGCGGCGCGGCCAATCGCCAGCATGTGGGCTTCAAGCGTCAGGGTCAGGGCGGCGGCGGTCATCAGCGTAACACCAGATCGTCTCTGTGGATCAGAACGGGGCGGCCACTATAGCCCAGAGCCGCCTCTATGGCGCTGCTCTTCAGACCCATGATGCGGCGCGCAGCATCGTCATCATAGCTGGCCAGCCCGCGCGCGACCTCGCGCCCTTCCGGGTCGAGCACCGCCACGGGGTCGCCCTTGTCGAAGCGACCGCGAACCTCGACCACGCCCGACGGCAGAAGGCTCTTGCCCTTGACCAGAGCCGCCGCCGCGCCGGCGTCAATCACAATCTCTCCCAGAGCCGACAGCGAACCCGCGATCCACTGCTTATAGGCGGCCAGAGGCGTAGCGCCGGCGTCAATCAGGGTCGAACGGTCTCCGGCCTCAAGCGCAGAGAGGGGCGCGACGCCAGAGGCGGGCCGCCCCATGCCGATCATGGTGGCGCAACCGGCGTCTGCGGCGATGCGGGCGGCGGCGATCTTGGTCGCCATGCCGCCGGTGCCGACACCCGCCGCCGCATTGGCGCCCTCCGCCATGGCGGCAAGCTCAGGCGTGATCGCCGTCACATGGGGAATGTGGGTCGCTGCGGGGTCGCGCCTTGGGTCGGCGGTGTAGAGCCCGTCCACATCGCTCAACAGTATAAGAAGGTCCGCGCCCACCATCTGCGCCACGCGCGCGGCCAGACGGTCATTATCGCCATAGCGGATCTCTTCGGTCGCCACGGTGTCGTTCTCATTGACCACGGGCACGGCGCCCAGGGCCAGAAGCGTCTGCATGGTGGCGCGCGCATTCAGCCAGCGGCGGCGCGTCTCCGTATCGTCGCGCGTCAGCAGGATCTGAGCCGCCACCGCGCCCGCAGGCTCCAGCGCCTCTTCCCAGGCGCGCATCAGTAGGCTTTGGCCCGCCGCGGCGGCGGCCTGCTTTTCATCCAGGTTCAGCTTGCGGGTCTTCAGCCCCAGACGCCGACGCCCCAGAGCCACGGCGCCGGACGAGACCACGACGACCGTCTTGCCCCGTGCGCGCAGCCGGCCGATATCGGCGGCGAAGGCGCTCAGCCAGGCGTGGTCGGCCGTGCCCTGCTCCCAGTCCACAAGCAGGGCCGAACCCACCTTCACCACAATGGTGCGGGCGGCTTTGACGGCTTTGGCGGCGGGATGGGTCTGGTTGGGCATGAGGTTGCGGGGACTAACCCCAATTGAGGGAAACGAAAAGGCGGACGAAACCGAAAAGGTAGAAAATTGCCGTGTGGGGCCGGATTTTTCCCATTCTCGGGTTGATCCTTGCGCCAATTAGAGGCAATAGAGCCGCATGATCGACACCGCGTTCCTTTCCGCCCATTTGCTTGCCGCGGCTCATGCTGCGCCGCGCGGCTGATCTTTGCGCGTCCGCCTAGGGCGACTAATCGGCCCCTGAGCCGCCCCTTCGTCGCATCCCGCCTGCGGGCATTCGGGACAGCATCGAGGCTCAGGGGAAACGCCAGCGCCCTACGCACCCACTCCTTTCAGGCAAGAGCCATGAGCATAAATCATCCGAATTTCGGCAAGATGGCCGACAATCAGGTCATCGTCTTCGACACCACCCTGCGGGACGGCGAGCAGGCCCCCGGCTTCTCCATGACCACCGACGAGAAGCTGCGCATGGCCGCCGCTCTGGCCTCGCTGGGCGTAGACGTGATGGAAGCGGGCTTCCCCGCCGCCTCTCCCAATGACTTCGAGAGCGTGCACGCCATCGCCTCGTCCATCGCCGGGCCCGTGATTGCAGGCCTGAGCCGGGCGGCGCCGGGCGACATCGAGCGCTGCGCCGAGGCCATCAAGCCCGCCAAGCGCAAGCGCATCCACACCTTCATCGCCACCTCAGAACTGCATATGGCGGCCAAGCTGCGCATGACGCCAGATCAGGTGATCGACACGATCCGGGGCTCGGTCACTCTGGCGCGCAAGTATTCCGACGACGTGGAATGGTCGGCCGAAGACGCCGCCCGCACAGACCCCGACTTTCTGTGCCGCGCGGTCGAAACCGCCATCAAGGCGGGCGCGACCACGATCAATATGCCCGACACCGTGGGCTACACCACGCCCGGCGACTATGCCCGCATCTTCGCCGATGTGATCGCCCGCGTGCCCGGCGCTGACACAGTGATCTTCTCCGCCCACTGTCACAATGACCTCGGTCTGGCTGTCGCCAACAGCCTGGCCGCGCTCCAGTCGGGCGCGCGTCAGTTCGAAGGCGCCATCAACGGCATTGGCGAGCGCGCAGGCAATACCGCCATTGAAGAGATGGTCATGGTCATGCGCACAAGGCCGGACGTCTATAATTACCGGCTCAATGTCGACAGCCGCCAGATCCTCAAGGCTTCCAAGCTGTTGTCCGCCATCACCGGCTTCGACGTCCAGCCCAACAAGGCCATTGTGGGCCGCAACGCCTTCGCTCACGAGGCGGGCATCCATCAGGACGGCGTGCTGAAGAATGCGCTCACCTACGAGATCATGACGCCGGAAAGCGTGGGCTGGTCCAAGTCGAGCCTTGTTCTGGGCAAGCACTCCGGCCGCGCCGCCTTCCGGGACAAGCTGGTCACGCTGGGCTATACCGAACTGCCGCAGGTCGCCATCGACGAAGCCTTTGCCCGCTTCAAGGAACTGGCCGACCGCAAGAAGACGATCTATGACGAGGACATCGAGGCGCTGGTGGATGAAACCGCCGCCGACGCCCAGGCGCGCATCCAGTTTGTCAGCCTGAGCGCGGCCTCCCACTCGGACGGCAAGTCCGAGGCCAGGATCACCCTGAGCGTGGATGGCGTGGAGAAGACGGGCTCCGGCAAGGGCGACGGCGCAGTCCATGCAGCCTTTGTGGCGATCCGCGAAGTCTTCCCGCATGAGGCGGCGCTGAACCTCTTCGCCATCAACGCCATCACCGAAGGCGCCGATGCCCAGGCCCGCACGACCGTGCGGCTTGAGGAGGATGGCCGCATTGTGGATGGGCAGGGCTCCGATACCGATACGGTGGTCTCGGCCAGCCGCGCCTATGTCCACGCCCTGAACAAGCTCGTCGCCAAGCGTGAGCGGACGGTCCAACTCTCCCCGGCTTTCCTGACCGCATGACATCTGAAAAAACGACGGGCGCGCCCAGGACCCTCTACGAGAAGATTTGGGACGCTCACATGGTGGAGCCGCTGGCGAGTGGTGCGGCGCTCCTCTATATCGACCGCCATCTGGTGCATGAGGTGACCAGCCCGCAGGCCTTTGACGGCTTGCGGGTCAATGGCCGCAAGGTCCGGCGTCCCGACGCGACCCTGGCCGTGCCGGATCACAATGTCCCCACCGCCAACCGCGATCAGGAAATTGTCGATCCGGAAAGCCGCCTTCAGGTGGCCACTCTGGTGGAGAATGTGGCAGCGTTTGGCGTGCCCTTCATTCCCTTGAATGATGTGCGGCAGGGCATTGTTCACGTCATCGGCCCCGAACAGGGCGCGAGCCTGCCCGGCATGACCATAGTCTGCGGCGACAGCCACACGGCCACCCACGGGGCCCTGGGCGCGCTGGCCTTCGGCATCGGCACCTCTGAAGTCGAACATGTGCTGGCGACCCAGACGCTGGTTCAGGCGCCGTCCAAGACCATGCGCGTCACGGTCAATGGCGAGCTGGGCCTGGGCGTCAGCGCCAAGGATCTGGCCCTCTACATCATCGGCCAGATTGGCGCAGGCGGCGGCACAGCCCATGTGATCGAATATGCAGGCGAAGCGGTCACCAGCCTGTCCATGGCTGGTCGCATGACCCTGTGCAACATGGCCATCGAAAGCGGCGCGCGCGCGGGTCTGGTGGCGCCTGACGACACCACCTTTGACTATATAAAGGGCCGCCCCATGGCGCCCAAGGGTGAGGACTTCGACGCCGCCGTCGCCTATTGGCGCACCCTGCCCACCGAAGCGGGCGCGGTCTTCGACAAGGAGGTCGTGCTCGACGCCGCCGATATCGCCCCCATGATCACCTGGGGCACCAGCCCCGATGCGGTGATCCCGGTGACTGGCCTCGTGCCTGATCCGTCAGACCTGACGGACGACGCGATCCGGGCCAATCACCAGCGCATGCTGGACTATATGGCGCTGTCTCCCGGCGCCCTGATCGGCACGCCGGTCGATGTGGTCTTTGTCGGAAGCTGCACCAATTCGCGCATAGAGGACATTCGCGACGTGGCCCTGATCGCCAAGGGCCGCAAGGTCGCTGACGGCGTGCGGGCCATGGTGGTTCCCGGCTCTGGCCTGGTCAAGCTTCAGGCCGAGGCCGAGGGGCTGGACAAGGTGCTTCTGGAGGCGGGCTTTGAGTGGCGCGATCCGGGCTGCTCCATGTGCCTTGGCATGAACGAGGACAAGCTGAAGCCCGGCCAGCGCTGCGTCTCCACCTCGAATCGCAATTTCGAGGGCCGCCAGGGGCCTGGCGGGCGCACCCACCTCGCCTCCCCCGCCATGGCCGCCGCCGCAGCGGTTACGGGCAGGATCGTCGATTGCCGGGAGTTTGCCTGATGCAACCCTTCACCCAACTGACCGGCATCGCCGCCCCTTTGCCTGTCGCCAATGTCGATACGGACAAGATCATCCCGGCGCGGTTCTTGAAAACCCTGACCCGGACCGGCCTTGGCAAGTCGCTGTTCGACGGCCTGCGCTATGATGCGGACGGCAAGGAACGGCCCGATTTCGTGCTCAATCAGGAACCTTACCGCAAGGCTGAGATCCTGATTGCGCTGGATAATTTCGGCTGCGGCTCATCGCGTGAACATGCGCCATGGGCTCTGGGCGATTTTGGCATTCGCTGCGTGATCGCGCCCAGCTTTGCCGACATCTTCTACAATAATTGCTTCAAGAACGGCCTCCTGCCCGTGGCCCTGCCGCGCGAGGTCTGCGAGCAGTTGATGGAGGAGACCAAGCTTGGCTCCAACGCCCGCGTCACCGTCGATCTGGAGCGTCAGGTCGTGGTGCGCGCCAATGGCGAGGAGATCGCGTTTGACGTCGATGCAGGCCGCCGCCACGCCCTGCTCAACGGCCTCGACGAGATCGCCGAGACCCTGACCCATGACGCGGGCATATCCACCTTCGAGACCAACCGCGCCAAGGCTGAGCCCTGGCGGACGGCGGTGTCGCTGTAACTCACGCCCACTACCCCCCTCGGAGTTTCACCTTGTCCAAGACCATTCTCGTCACCCCAGGCGACGGCGTCGGCCCGGAAGTCATGGCGCAGGCCATCCGGGTCATAGACTGGCTGAAGGCCCACCGGGGGCTGGACGTCACGCTGGAAACCGCGCTGGTCGGCGGCGCGGCCATGGACGCAGAAGGTGCAGCCATCAGCCGGGAGACCGTCGCCCGCGCTAAAGCTGCGGATGCGGTGCTGTTCGGCTCGGTCGGCGGGCCGAAATGGGAGAAGCTGGGCTTCGACAACCGCCCGGAAATCGCCATCCTGACGCTTCGCAAGGAACTGGGCCTGTTCGCCAATCTGCGCCCGGCCATGGTCTATGATCCGCTGGTCGACGCCTCGACCCTGAAGCCGGAAGTGGTCCGCGGTCTCGACATCATGATCGTGCGCGAATCCACCGGCGGCATCTATTTCGGAGAGCCGCGCGGGGTCGAGATCCTGCCCAATGGCGTCAAGCGCGGCGTCAATACCGAGGTCTATGACACGATAGAGATCGAGCGCGTGGCCCTTGTCGCCTTCGAGCTGGCCCAGAAACGCGACCACCGCGTGACCAGCGTCGAAAAGGCCAATGTGATGGAAAGCGGCCTGTTATGGCGCGAGACCGTCACCGCTCTGGCAAGCGATTATCCTGACATCGCGCTGAGCCACATGTATGCCGACAACTGCGCCATGCAGCTGGCCCGCAATCCGCGCCAGTTCGACGTCATCGTGACGGGCAACCTGTTTGGCGACATCCTGTCCGACCTTGCCTCCATGCTGACCGGCAGCCTTGGCATGTTGCCCTCGGCCACGCTGGGCGCGCCGGACGCGAGCGGCAAGCGGCCGTCGCTCTATGAGCCCATCCACGGCTCCGCCCCCGATATTGCAGGCCAGGGCATAGCCAACCCCATCGCCCAGATCCTGTCTCTGGCCATGCTGTTGCGCTACTCCCTCAATCTGGAGGCGGACGCAAAACGCGTCGAAGACGCAGTGGTCAAGGCCCTCACCGACGGCGCCCGCACCCGCGACCTCGGCGGCACGCTCTCCACCGCCCAGATGGGCGACGCCATCATCGCGGCGCTGGGTTAGGCCGACATGTGAGTGACGGCTGGCTTTGACCGGCCGTCACCAGATCCGCGTCACAACGCCATCAAACACTTGATCGGCAGAGACCAGTTCCAGCCTGTGACTAAGCGCGGTCGCTGCAATTAAACGATCGAACGGATCTCGGTGGGACCACTCCATTATAGCCGCAGCTAAGCAAACCTCACCATTCATGGCAGCCCAATTCCCCCCCTGCTGTTCAAGCAGGGACGTCAGTTGAGCAAGATGTGTCTGCATTTCAGGCCACTTGCCGATGCGTACTTTTTGCCCAACCTCATAGAGTGAAATAGGCGCAACAAAAACGCTGTCAGCCCTCTCAATCGCCTGAGCGGCGCTGGCCGACAAACGTCCAGACCCATCAAAGCTCCAGACCCACGCATGAGTGTCCAATAGAACAGCGCTCAAACCCGACCTTCCCAAAGGTCTAGGTCGTCCTCACTCATCTGCTCCAGAAAGTCCGGCGTTGAGCCCGCCAGTTCTGGCTGCCACAGCCCAATCTTGAACTTGCCTTGAGGGATCGGGGTTAACCGCACCACGGGCTTGGAGCCTCTGGATATGACAACATCCTCCCCCGCCAAAGCCGCCTCAATCAACTTGGAAAGGTTCGTTTTGGCGGCGTGAATCGTGAAATGTTTCATGATGAGGCCTCCGTCCACGACAAAATTACGCCCGGCGGAACGGTTAGTCAAGTTAGCTAACCACCCACCCCGGCCTTGATCATCGCTGCCCGTTCCCACGGCGCCATGACGCGCCACTTGCCCTCGGGCAGGCTGCCGAGTTCCAGAGGGCCGACGCGGATGCGCAGCAGGTCCACGACGCGCAAGTCGACCAGTTCGCACATGCGCCGGATTTGCCGATTGCGGCCCTCGTTCAGCACAAAGCGCATCTTGCGGTCATTGACCTGACTGACCTCGGCGGGCCGAAGCTGGCGGCCGTCCAGCATCAGGCCATAGCGCAGCAGATCAAGCTTGCGCTCATCGATGCGCCCCGCCACCTCGACCAGATATTCCTTATCCACCTCAGAATCCGGCCCGATGATGGCCTTGGCCAGCACCCCGTCGTCGGACAGGATCAACAGGCCCCGGCTGTCGAGATCGAGCCGCCCAAGGGCGGGCAGGCTCATCCGCGGATCGGGGATCATGGGGCTCTTGCCGATCAGGGCGTGGCTGGTCAGGAGCCGCACGGCGGGGATCTGGCCGGGTTCGGGCTGGGCCGACACATAGCCCATGGGCTTGTGCAAGACGGCGGTGAACTTCGCATCAAGCCGTTGCTCGGCCTTGTCGGCCAGCACCAGGGTCTGGCCTCTGGCGATCTTGCGGCCCGGCTCCTCCACAGGCTCGCCGTCGATGCTGACCAGCCCGTCCGCGATCAGGGTTTCCGCCTCGCGCCGCGAGCAGACCCCGCTCTGGGCCAGCCAGCGATTGACGCGCTGCGGCTCGTCTTCGTCATAGGTCCGGGTCCAGGCCATGATCAGTCCGCCAGGAGGGAGCGAGTGATCTGGTCAATGCGGGTGACGCCGGTCAGGGCCATGGCGACCTTCATTTCCGCCGCGATCAGCCCCAGCATCCGCGAGACGCCCGCCTCGCCTTCGGCCGCCAGCGCAAAGGCCCAGGCCCGGCCCAGCAACACCCCCCTGGCGCCCAGAGCCAGCATTCGCACGACATCCAGCCCTGAACGAACCCCGCCATCGGCCAGGATCGTCAGATCATCGCCCACCGCGTCAGCGATGGACGGCAGGGCGCGGGCAGAGGAGAGCGCGCCGTCAAGCTGGCGCCCGCCATGGTTGGAGACCACGATCCCGTCCGCTCCAAGCTTGGCCGCTTCTCGGGCGTCATTGGCCTCCAGCACGCCTTTCAGGATCAATTGTCCGTCCCACGCCTCGCGGATGAAGGCCAGGTCATTCCAGGTGATCGAGGGGTCGAAATTGGCGTTGATGAAGCCGAGAAAGTTCTGCAGATCGCTCTTGCCCGGTCCCATGGCCGCGACAATATTGCCCAGACTATGCGGCCCGCCGAACAGGCCCACATCAAACGCCCAGCCCGGCCGCGCCGCAATCTGCGCCGCACGGTGGAGCCGCCCGCCAATCGTCGGCTTGGCCGCCAGACCTGAGCGCACGTCGCGGTACCGCGCGCCCGTCACCGGCAGGTCCACCGTGAAGATCAAGGTGGTGCAGCCCGCCGCCTTGGCCCGCGCCAGCAGATCGCGCATGAAGCCCCGGTCGCGCATGACATAGAGCTGAAACCAGAAGGGCGCGACCGATGCCGCCCTGACCTCCTCGATGGCGCAGACAGAGACTGTCGACAGGCAAAAGGGCGCCCCCGCCCCTTGAGCGGCCCGAATGGCCTGCACCTCGCCTCGGCGGGCATTCATGCCCGCAAGGCCCACCGGCGCCAGCCCTGCCGGAAGCGCATAGGTCTGACCAAAGAGGGTTGTGGACAGGTCAATGGAGGAGACGTCCCGCAACACCTGCTGGCGCAGGGAGATGTCCTGCAAGTCCTTGATATTGCGACCCAGCGTGGTCTCGGCATAGCTGCCGCCATCAATATATTCGAACAGGAAGTGGGGCAGCCTGCGACGGGCCGCTTCCCGAAAATCATTGATGGCCGCCGCTTTCATCTCGCCTCCGCGCGTCTTGTCGCCCTTGGTTTAGCGCGCTTCACGCCCACACACAAAGCTTCGCAGCGCGACAATCCACCAGCTTTCGCGAAACGACAGTGCAAAACCCTTGAATATAGAACCCCGAATGACGCGATCCCGACGAATAAAAACGTTTCCATGAAGATGATACGCAGTTCAACCGACTGTTTTTAACGAAATATTCGGCGCAGGCCGACAAGACTCTCAATCGGCAATCGTATCAAGCCCGCGTTTTTGGGCGCTGAACAGGGTGTACAGATGGCGGCGGCTCAGGCACTGGCGATGGATACAGCCGCTGCACGCGACCTCAAGGCCGATCCTGTCTGGCGCGACGCCATTTTGAAGATGTCAGTCCAGGACCTCATGCGCGCCTATCCGGCTGAGGCGAGCCTGCACAAGTCGCTGATGACCAAGCGCGGGACGGGTGTTGCCGCCTCCTGGCGCAAGCTGGAGCAATTTCTGGCCGATCTTGGTCCCATGCCGGGTCCTGACTACGAATTGCGCTTTGTCTATGCCGACGCCTTTTCCTACGGCCCGGGTCAGGTCGAGTGGGTCCAGCGCCACAAGCCGCCGGTCTATCGCGAACGCCCCGCCCCCCCAGAGGCGGAATATTCCCAATGGGCCAATGTGGCCGGCAAGCCCGTCACCTATTCTAATTTTGTCAAATCCATCGGCGCCTCATTCAAGGAGGCCCTGCCGGTTCTCAACGCGAAGGTCTCGCCGGATCAAATCCTCGAGCAGAAGTCGGTCACCGAGCGCAATATCAACCTCAATGCAGGCTGGCTGCCGCAGAATGCTGAAAAGCGCGACGCCCTGCTAGGCGCCTACCGCCTGTGGCACCTGCAGATCCTGCCCAAATTTGCGGAAGTTGCGACCCCTGATTTCCTCTTTCTCTATATCGTGCTGGGTCAACTGGTCTCCGCGCGCCATTCTCTGGAGGAGATGGGGCTCTTCACCAAGGAAACCAATCGCGACCGGCAAAAGCGCGAGGATCAGCCGGCCTGGAAAAAATATTGCGAACTCCTGCCCCGCGCCCAGACAGCCCTTGCCGCGATCCCGGCCTATCGCAGCTATTCCCTGCTGACCGAAATGGAAGACCTCTATCCCCGCGTCGTCGCCGCGGAGGCGAGGTTCAGGGGCGTGGGCAAAAAGTAGAGGCGCGCAGCGCATCTGCGCCGTGATGAGCGCTGGTCTATCGACTCAGCCAAGATAGGCGCAAACTGGCTGCGCCTGCCTGCATGCGGCGGATTGATCTCAAGCTCTGGACCCAGAATGACAAAGCCAGACCGCGCCATCGACCACTTCGACGATATATTGATCGGTCGGGATTTCCGCTCGCCCCGCGCCAATCTGGACGGCAAGGTGGTCCTGATCACCGGCGGAACCGGCTCCTTCGGTCAGGCCTTTGTGCGGGCCGTGACGCAGGAATTTAAGCCCAAAAAACTGATCATCTTCAGCCGGGATGAGCTGAAGCAATATGAGATGGCGCAGAATTACCCGTCTGACCAATACCCCTTCATGCGCTGGTTCATCGGCGACGTGCGTGACGCTGCGCGCCTGCACATGGCGATGCGCGGTGTCGATGTGGTGATCCACGCAGCGGCCCTCAAACATGTGCCAATTGCGGAATACAACCCCTTTGAATGCATCAAGACCAATGTGATGGGGGCCGAAAATGTCGTGAATGCGGCCATCGGCGCGGGCGTGTCGCGCGTTGTAGCGCTTTCCACCGACAAGGCGGCCAATCCGATCAATCTCTATGGCGCGTCGAAACTCGCCTCCGACAAGATCTTCGTTGCGGGCGAGGCTATGGCCGGGGACGCCGGCACCACTTTTTCCGTCGTGCGCTACGGGAATGTGATGGGATCGCGGGGCTCTGTCGCGCCCTTCTTTCAGCGGCTTGTCGCCGAGGGGGCGGCAAGCCTGCCGATCACGGACGAGCGCATGACCCGCTTCTGGATCTCGCTGCAACAGGGCGTGAACTTTGTCCTTTCCAGTCTGGCGATGATGCAGGGCGGCGAAATTTTCGTGCCGAAGATCCCCTCCATGACGACGGTGGATCTGGCCAAGGCGATTGCACCGGACCTTCCCTATCATGTGGTGGGAATCCGGCCCGGTGAGAAGCTGCACGAGACCATGGTGACGGAAGACGACGCCCGCTCCACAGTCGAGTTCGATGACCGCTACATCATCCTGCCCAGTCACAACCTGACCCGACACGAGGCCTATCTGGCGCTCGGCGCGCGCAGGCTGGAGGAAGGCTTCTATTACAATTCCGAGCGCAATCCGGAGAAGATAGACGCCTCCGTACTGCACGGCGTGTTCGGCTGATCATGACCAAGGACGCCGCCCGCAGCGACCCGCGCGCGCCGCTGCCTGAGCACCTGCCCTATGGCCGTCAAAGCATAGATGACAGCGACATAGCCGCAGTCACACAGGCCATGCGCAGCGGGGTGCTGGCGTCCGGGCCACAGCTTGAGGCTTTCGAGACCGCATTCCGGGACCGGGTGGGCGCGGCGGACGCCGTCGCCTGCTCCAGCGGAACGGCCGCCCTGCAGTTGGCGCTGATGTCGCTCGAACTGGTGCCGGGGGATCTGTGCATTGTTCCCCCGATCACCTTCCTGTCGACCGCCACCGCTGCTCTTCACGCTGGGCTGGAGGTCGCCTTTTGCGACGTCGATCCCGTGACCGGTCTGATGGACGCGCAATCTCTGGCCGATGTTCTGTCAGCGACGGGAAGGACCAGGGCCGTTCTGCCGGTGCACCTGGGGGGGCGGCTATGTGCGATGGATGAGATCGCGCCCCTTGCGATCGCCGCCGGCGCTGTCGTGATCGAGGACGCCAGCCACGCGACCGGCGGGGTTGATGCGTCAGGCCTTCCCGTGGGCCAGTGCGCCCGGTCGGTCGCCGCAACCTTCTCCTTCCATCCGGTCAAGACCATGACGACTGGCGAGGGCGGCATGGTCACCACCGCCACCAAAGCCAGAGGCGCGACGATCCGGCAGCTTCGCAATCACGGCGTGACGCGTGAAGCGGAACGGTTGGCAGAGCCCCACTCCTTCGACGATGAAGGCGCCATCAACCCGTGGACCTATGAGCAGATAAGACTAGGCCACAATTTTCGTATGAATGAGATGCAGGCGGCTTTAGGCTTGAGCCAAATGACGCGTCTGGATGATTTCGTGGCCAAGCGGCGCGCCCTGAGCGCCCACTACATTCAACTGCTGGCC
>CAIOJR010000004.1 GCA_903858685.1 uncultured Caulobacterales bacterium
CGTGATGTGTCATGCTCCAGCTAGCCGACCGGCCGTGCTCAGCCTGTGCGACTGATCTCCCGTCGAACGGTTTTAGTGGTCGCAACTTCGCTGCTCGCGCTGCCGTTGGTCATGCCGCATGATCTCGTATCACGACCGCCATGGAAGCGCCTGAAGCGCCCGCAAACACTGCCATCCAAAGTTCGGCATGCACCGGCAAAAGGTCCCCGTTCCCACCAATGCCGGGTGGTCTTAGCCGCGCAACAAGAGGCTCATCAGCACCCTAAGGATGAGGGCCCAGCCAAGTGTAAGCGCGGCGATCAACGGCAGGCGCTTCTCAAGACGGGCCATGTGAGCGTTGAACGGTTCAAAACTCTTTTCCAGATTGGACGTGAACATCTCGGCCATCTGAGTGATCAGAACATTCTGTGCGTCAAACTTGGCTTCAATGCGTTCAAAGCCCGCAACCATCGATGCCGTGAGCGCGCGCACTTCCTTGGATTGTTCCTCCAGCGAGGATGTGATCTGGGACACAGCGCTGTTCAGATTGTCTTCCGTATCCAAGTTGCCCGACATCGCAGTTCCGCCTTCCATGTTGCCCACGCGAGCGCTCGAACAACCACACGCCTCGCCTTCGACAAGCACGCCATGATGACGCGCGCACGATGAATTGTGAACCCGTCACCAAACGCGATCCAGCGGTGCGCAATCACACCGTTTGGATCACGTTCCCGGGCTGGTCGGCGACGTCGGTCCCTCACGATCGGCTGACATCAACCGTCCGGGTTGCCGTCAGTTGCGCATTGGTCCAGCGGACACAAAATGCAATGTGCGCCAATCCCAGGAACGCCGCTCATGACTGACCTTTCCCAATTTGACGGTCCCGATCCCCTGGACGTCGCGCTCGGCCGCAATATCCGTATTCGGCGAAAGTCTCTGGGCTTGTCCCAGTCGGCCTTGGGCGCAGCTGTTGGGCTGACGTTCCAGCAAATCCAGAAGTACGAAAGCGGCGCCAACCGTGTCAGCTTTTCAAAGCTTGTGGAAATTTCCAGGGCGCTGACCTGTCGGGTAGCGGATCTGATCGAGAACGCGGAAGACGCACCGCCGTCCGCCACGTTCCAAGACGAAGGCGAACTCATAGCGACGACCGGTGCTCTGGAATTGCTGCAGCACTTTGCGAGGATCCGGTCGCCTCATCTTCGGCAAGCGCTGATCAAAGTCGCGAGGAGCCTATCAGGTCCGGATGCGCCGGAGCCTGACAGTTCTCATCCAAGCCTTGCCTCCAGACCGAGCGCAAAGGGCGCCAGGACACGCTGGCGCCGGCGCGCATGATCCGCCCGGGGGACTGCGCGCCCTCCCCTCCCCCGATTGGCCAACTGAGGTGATTTCGGGGCCGCGGTGTTTGATCCCCCGTACCGATCCTGGCTCGGACACGAGCTGCTGCTCCACGCAGCAACACCAAATGGCTGGTCAAAGCCCTCAGGAAGCCGCCTGGGGCCGTTTGGGCTTGTTTGCTCGACCGGGGACGCTGCGTGCTATTTTAGCCGCCCTGCGCCTCCTGTGGGCTCCCTGAGCCAGACTTCAGCACGCCCAGCCCTGCTGCGACCTCTGAAGGGCCCGCTGCTCTGGCGATCTTGGCTCCTCGCGAAACGACATCGACAAGAGTTGTTCTGATCTGCCGAGGTTCAAAAGAACGAATCGGCAATCCATACTGGCGCCCCCGTGAAGGCTGTTAAGCACCAGATGGAGGATTCTGTTCCCGGCACGTTCGCGGGCGCCAAGTCCTTACGTGATGAAACCCGACGAAATCGAGTAGCGGGAGTCTAGCTTGGAGATGCGGCTGTGCCCAGGTTCAGCGCTTGCGATCTCAGAACGTTCCTCGACCACGAAGGGGCTGAGTTTCGGGAGGGTTCGGTGTCTGATCCCCCGGGTCAAGCCGTGCCACCGGCAAAATTGCACATACGACCGACGTCAGAATCAAAGCTTTCTCATTCATGGTGTGTGAAACCCCGGCGATTTCCCTTGAGTTGGGCTGTTTTGATTGGTGCCTGCCGGTCCGCTCCAGTTGTGTGACTGGTCAGCTCCTGATGGGCTGTAAACCACACACCCGATCAGTCGACCGATCTTCCGATTCGAATTAGCGCCCGAGGCGACCCTATTTAGGTCGGCCTTGGGCGCGCTAGGCATGTCGCTGGCCAAATA
>CAIOJR010000005.1 GCA_903858685.1 uncultured Caulobacterales bacterium
CTGCGGCTGCTGCGGCCGATCAGCCGGCAGCGACCCTGCAAGAAGTGGTCGTCACCGCCAACCGCACCGAATCTCTGGCCTCGAAGACCGCGATCGCGCTGACGGCTGTGACCGGCGACAATCTGAAATCGGACGGCATCACCAACCCGACGACCCTGGCTTCGGTGGTTCCGAACCTGTCGATTGACCGTGGCAACGGCCTGCAGATCACCATTCGCGGCGTGACCTCGACGGACGGCACTGAAAAGGGCGACCCGTCGGCCTCCTTCCTGCTCGACGGCATCTATATTGCGCGTCCGCAAGCCCAGGAAGTGTCCTTCTTCGACATCGACCGGGTTGAAGTCCTGCGCGGCCCTCAGGGCACGCTCTATGGCCGCAACACGACGGCGGGCGTGGTCAATGTGATCACGGCCAAGCCGACCTTCACGCAAAGCACCTCCGCCGACTTCTCCTATGGCAACTATAACGCCATCCAGGCGACGGCGGTCGCCAACCTGCCGATCAGCGATACGCTGGCCATTCGCGCAGCGATCAATCTGGACAGCCGCGACAGCTATATTGAACAGGGCGTTTCGCAACAGACGGGCGCCTCGAAGTTCACGGACAACACGTCCGGCCGCCTCAGCGCCCTGTGGAAGCCGACTGAAAAGCTGACCGTTCTGGTCAAGGCTGACGCTTCTTCGATGAAGGGCACCAATGTCGGCGAAGGCAACGTCCAGATCTCGAACTTCTTCAAGACGCCTCTGACGACCCCCGCAGTCGGCCTGCGTGGTGTTGATCCGGCCTCGCTTGATCCTTCGTCCTCGGCGGCGCTGCGTCGCAACTACGCCTATAACGGTCAGCTCAAGGCCGATGACTCGACCTGGGGCGTGTCCGGCGAAGTCAGCTACCGCGTGGACGACAACTGGACCCTGACCTATCTGGGCGGTTATCGGAAGTATGACCGTAACGACGTCACCAGCTACTATATTGGCGGCGGTTTCCCGGGCAAGTTCTCCGGCTCCTATGACGAGCAGTCTCACGAAGCCCGGCTGGCCTTCGCCAATGATCGTCTGAAGGCGCAGACCGGTGTCTATTATTTCCGTGAGCATTACGGCATCCGGCTGGACCTCTTCGGGCTGCTGGCGCCCAATCCGGGTACGGTGGGTTATGACTTCGGCTTCCCGCAAGCGCCGGGCTACGCCCAGTCGTTCGGCGTCTTTGGTCAGGGCACCTATTCGCTCACCGACCGCCTGCGCGTCACGGCGGGCATCCGCTCGACGGATGACGACAAGGCCCGTCACGGCGCCACGATCGTCCATGCCAACTTCTCGGATGGTGTGAACTTCAACACGACCGACTCAGAAAACAACGCCAAGGTTCAGACCAGCAAGTCGACCTGGAAGCTCGGTTTCGAATATGACATCGCGCCGACCGTCCTGGGCTATGGCACCGCGTCGACCGGTTACAAGGCGGGCGGTATGAACGACGGCTGTCTGGCCACATCGGTCAACTGCCACGGGTCTTCGCTCAGAACGACAGCCGCCCTGTTCTATCAGCCCGAAACCCTGACCTCCTATGAAGTCGGCGTGAAGGGCAAGTTCCTCGAAAACACCCTGCGGCTGAACGCGGACTACTTCCACTACGACTACAACAACCTCCAGATCAGCCAGTTGTCCTATATCTGCGGCGGTCCCTGCCAGGTGACCACCAATGCGGCTGCGGCCACGGTGGATGGTGTCGAAGTGGAAGGCGCCTATATCCTCAACGCCAATAACCGCTTTGACGGCGCCTTCACCTGGACGGACGCCACCTATTCCAAGTGGCTGATCCCGACGGGTCCAAATGCGGCGACGCCGGACTATGTGGACTTCTCCGGCGAGCACCTGGATCGCTCGCCCGAGTTCGCCTTCAACTTCGGCTATAGCCACATCCAGCCTCTGGCCAATGGCGGCGACGTGGTGGCCGGACTGCATACCCGCTACACCGACAAGTACGCCCTGATCTCGACGGCGATCCGCGCACAGTTCTGGCAGCCGGCCTATTCCGCGACTGACCTGACCCTGACCTATAATGCGCCGGAGCATAAGTGGTACGTTCAGGGCTTCGTGAAGAACCTGGAAGACAATGTGGCGGTCACCTCGGTCAGCGTTTCGGCGCCGAACGGTACGGTCTCCACCTCCGATCCGCGCACCTACGGCGTGCGTTTCGGCGCCAAGTTCTAGGCTAAACCCTCTGGCGGGACGCGCTCATGGCGCGTCCTGCATCCTAAACACTTAACCCCACCTTACACTGGCTAGGGGCCGTCAGTTCCCCGACTGGCGGCCTCTTTTTTGGAAAAGCGTTCATGAAGTCGATGATTTCACTTGCGGCTCTGGTTCTGAGCGCTGGTCTGGCCCACGCTGATCCGGCTCTGGATGTCGACGCCCGCGCCGCCGCGACGGTCAAGTCCATGACGCCGGCTGAGCGTCAGGGCCTGACCCACGGTCCCATGGCCCTGCCGGTTCCGGGCGCGCCGCCCCTGCCGGAAGGCGCGATTCCCGGCGCAGGCTTTATCCCTGGCGTCAAGCGTTTGGGCGTTCCCAACCTGACAGAAACCGATGCCAGCCTGGGCGTGGCCTGGATCGGCGGTCTGCGCGGCGATGGCGCCACTGCGCTGCCGTCCGGCATGGCGCTCGGCTCCACCTGGAACCCCGCCATCCTGCACGAAGGCGGGGCGACCATCGGTGCGGAAGCGCGCGCCAAGGGTTTCAATGTCATGCTGGCCGGAGGCTCCAACCTGATCCGCGAGCCGCGCGGCGGGCGCACCTTTGAATATCTGTCAGAAGATCCCCTGCTGACCGGCATTCTGGTCGGCGCCTCGATTGACGGCATCCAGTCAAACCACATCGTTTCCACCATCAAGCACTTTGCGCTGAACGGTCAGGAAACGGGACGCAAGGCTGACGATGTGAAGATTTCGGACGCCGCCGCGCGCGAGAGCGATCTGCTGGCCTTCGAGATCGGCATCGAACGCGGCCATCCGGGCTCGGTCATGTGCTCCTACAATCTGATCAACAGCGTGAAGGCCTGTTCCAACGACTATCTGTTGAACAAGGTGCTGAAGCAGGACTGGGGCTATAAGGGCTTTGTCATGTCCGACTGGGGTGCGGTTCCTGGCATGGACGCAGCGTTCAACGGCCTGGATCAGCAGTCGGGCGATTTCCTCGACGGCCACATCTATTTTGGCAAGCCCCTGGCCGACGCCGCTGAAAAGGACCCCAAGGTCGCAGCCCGCGTCAGCGACATGGCCACCCGCGTCGTCCGCGCGCTCTATGCGGTCGGCGCTGACGCCAATCCTGCGGTCAAAACAGCGATTGATCTGAAGATAAATGCACTGGTTGCTGAAAAGGCGGAAAAGGAAGGCATTGTTCTGTTGCGCAATGTCGGCGACAGCCTGCCCCTGACCGGCAGCGCGAGGAAGATCGTGGTCATTGGCGGCTATGCCGATACAGGCGTTCTTTCGGGCGGCGGTTCGTCGCAGGTCGAAGGCGAGGGCGGCCCGGCGATGATTTTGTCAAACGGCGGAACGGGTCCGTTTGCGGCGATTATGGGCGAGTCTTATCAGCGCTCTGTTCCGCTGGACGCCATCAAGGCCCGCGCCAAGGGCGCCACCGTGCAGTTCCGCACTGGCCGCTACATCACTGACGCCGTACTGGCCGCCAAGTCGGCTGACGTCGTGATTGTCTTCGCTACGCAGGGAACGACTGAAGGGCTGGACGTGCCAGACCTGAGCCTGCCGCGCGGTCAGGACGCCCTGATCGACGCCGTCGCCTCCGCCAATCCCCACACCATTGTCGTGCTGGAAAATGGCGGCCCCCTGGCCATGCCCTGGCTCAACAAGACCGCCGCCGTGGTAGAGGCCTGGTTCCCCGGCGCGCGCGGTGGTCCGGCCATCGCTTCGGTGCTGTTTGGGGAAACCAACCCATCGGGCCGCCTGCCGGTCACCTTCCCGGCCAGCGTCGAGCAACTGCCTCGTCCTGTGCTGGATGGCCCCGGTTTGGTGGAGCCGAACTTCGACGGTGACACGGGCGGCGTGATCGTGCCGATCAATTACGACATTGAAGGCTCCGACGTCGGCTATCGCTGGTTTGCGCGCACGCACGCCAAGCCGTTGTTCCCGTTCGGCTTTGGTCTCAGCTACACGACCTTTGCCCGCGATGGGCTGGCGGTCGAGGCCAAGGGCGGCGTCGTCACCCTGCATGCCAAGGTGAAGAACACCGGCGCACGCGCGGGCGCAGATGTGGTGCAGTTCTATGTGACGGATCTGGCGGGCAAGAGTGCGCAGCGTCTGGTCGGCTTCCAGAAGGTCGATCTGGCGCCGGGCGCGTCGCAGGATGTGACGGCGACGGTCGATTCGCGGCTGCTGGCCGACTGGAGCGGCAAGGACTGGTCGATCAGGGCCGGGTCCTACAGCTTTGTGATCGGTTCTGACGCCCAGACCCTGGGCGCGCCGGTCAGCGTCAAGCTGGCGGCCCGTCATCTGAAGCCTTAAGCGCGTTTGTTGCGGGCCGGTTTCGGACGCCACCGACCGCGCCTTGCAGACATGAACAGCGGCGGCCGGGGCCCGGCCGCCGCTGACCTTTTGGCGTGTAAGCTGCTCAGACGGCTCAGCCGCCCTCTTCAATCACCGCGACGCCCCACGGGGGCAGGGTCACGCTGCTCTTGGCGTCGATGCGCGC
>CAIOJR010000006.1 GCA_903858685.1 uncultured Caulobacterales bacterium
GCCTCGACTCCAACACCCCGGCGAGCCCGCCTCGCCAGCATATGAGGGCACATCCATGGCCGGAAGCGTCAACAAGGTCATCCTGATCGGCAATCTGGGCAAGGACCCGGAGATCCGCACCCTGAATTCCGGCGACCGGGTGGCGAATCTGCGGATCGCCACCTCTGAAACCTGGCGCGACAAGGCCAGCGGCGAGCGTAAGGAAAAGACCGAATGGCATCAGGTCGTCATCTTCAATGACAATCTGGTCAAGGTGGCCGAGAGCTATTTGCGAAAAGGGTCCACCGTCTATATCGAGGGCTCGCTCCAGACGCGCAAATACACCGACGCTCAGGGCAATGAAAAATACTCCACCGAGATCGTGCTGCAGAAGTTCCGGGGCGAATTGACCATGCTGGGCGGCCGGGCCAGCGGCGCAGAGGCTGATGAAATGGGTTCCAGCGCCAGCAGCGGCGGCGGCGGCTATAGCCGTGGCGGCGATTATGGCGGCGGCGGCCGCGCCCAGACCAGCAGCGCGCCGCGCGAAAGCTTCGCCGCCGATCTGGACGACGAAATCCCGTTCTAAGGCGCGATATTCGTCCCCGAATGCAGGGTTTTTTTGCTTCCCGGGCAAGGCGATGCTAACAGTTGAGATTGAAACGCCCGGGCGATTCCGACCGGGTGTTTCAACGTCATTTGTGAGCGAGCCGCTCGTCCTCCAGACCCTGTAAAAGACCCTTGAGCGACAACGCCGAAACACCCCCTGCGCCCGACGATCATATCGGCGGGATCGCCCCCATCGCGATCGAGGCGGAGCTGAAGCGCAGCTACCTCGACTATGCCATGAGTGTGATCGTGGCCCGCGCCCTGCCGGATGCGCGCGACGGATTGAAGCCGGTTCACCGTCGTATTCTGTTCTCCATGCATGAGAATGGCTTTACGGCCGGCGGCGCCTATCGCAAATCGGCCCGCATCGTGGGTGACGTGATCGGCAAGTATCACCCCCATGGCGATACGGCTGTTTACGACGCCCTGGTGCGGATGGCTCAGGACTTCTCCATGGGCCTGCCCCTGATCGACGGTCAGGGCAATTTCGGCTCGGTGGACGGCGATCCTCCGGCTGCCATGCGTTACACCGAAAGCCGCATGACCAAGGCCGCTGAGGCCCTGCTGGCGGATATTGAAAAAGACACGGTGGCCTTCAAGGCCAATTATGACGGCTCCGAACATGAGCCTGCGGTTTTGCCGGCGCGTGTTCCCAATCTGCTGGTCAATGGGGCGGGCGGCATCGCTGTCGGCATGGCCACGAACATCCCGCCGCACAATCTGGGCGAAGTGGTGGATGCGTGTCTGGCTCTGCTGGACGATCCAGAGATCACGCTTGAGCAGTTGCTCGACATCGTGCCCGGCCCGGATTTTCCCACCGGCGGCGAAATCATTGGCCGCACCGGCTCCCGTCAGGCCCTGATGACGGGGCGCGGCTCTGTCGTCGTGCGCGGCAAGACCGCGATCGAGACCCGCGCTAAGGAGCGTGAGTCGATCATCATCACCGAGATCCCCTATCAGGTGAACAAGGCGACCATGGTGGAGCGGATCGCTGAACTGGTCCGCGAAAAGCGGATCGAGGGCGTGGCTGACCTGCGCGACGAAAGCGACCGCGACGGCATGCGGGTCGTAATCGACCTGAAGCGCGAAGCCAGCGCCGATGTGATTCTCAATCAGCTTTATCGCTATACGCCGCTGCAATCCTCGTTCGGCGTGAACATGCTGGCCCTGAACAAGGGACGCCCGGAGCAGATGGGCCTGCGGGTTCTGCTGCAACTGTTCCTCGAATTCCGCGAGGAAGTGGTCGTCCGTCGCACGAAGTTCGAGCTGAACAAGGCGCGCAACAGAGGGCATGTTCTGGTCGGTCTGGCTATTGCAGTGGTCAATATCGACGAGGTGATCCATATCATCCGCTCGTCCAGGGACCCTGCGGAAGCGCGGGAGCGTTTGCAGTCCAAGGCCTGGCCCGCGGGTGACATGCTGCCCCTGATCGCGCTGATCCAGGATCCGAGAACGGTTCTGGAAGATGCCGACAAGGTGCGCCTGTCGGACGAACAGGCGCGCGCAATTCTCGCCCTGACCCTGTCGCGCCTGACCGGCCTTGGTCGCGATGAAATCTTTGAGGAAGCGCGCACCCTGGCAGCCGCCATCAGCGGCTATCTGGAAATCCTGGGCAGCCGCGAGCGCGTCGTCGCCATCATCCGGCAGGAACTGGTGGATGTGCGAACAGCCTTTGCCCGGCCGCGCCGCACCCAGATCGTCGACGGCGAAGCCGACGTGGAAGACGAAGACCTGATCCCGCGCGAGGAGATGGTCATTACAGTCACCCATGGCGGCTATGTGAAGCGCACGGCCCTGTCGGCCTATCGCACCCAGCATCGTGGCGGCAAGGGCAAATCGGGCATGTCGATGAAGGACGAGGATGCGGTGGTCCGCGTCTTTTCCGCCTCGACCCACGCGCCGGTCCTGTTCTTCTCGTCCATCGGCAAGGTCTACAAGCTGAAGGTCTGGCGCCTGCCGCTGACCCAGGCCAATGCGCGCGGCAAGGCCTTTGTGAATCTGCTTCCGCTGGAGGATGGCGAAACCATCACCACAGTGCTGCCATTGCCGGAAGAAGAAGCCGCATGGGAAGCGCTGGATGTGATGTTCGCCACCAGCTTTGGCGATGTTCGCCGCAACAAACTGTCGGATTTCGTGCAGGTGAACCGCGCCGGCAAGATCGCCATGAAGCTTGGCGAGGGCGGGGGCCGGATCATCGGCGTGAGCCTGTGCGACGAGGATATGGATATATTGCTGACCACGGCGCTGGGTCGCTGCATCCGCTTCCCGACAACGGATGTGCGCGTCTTTGCGGGACGGGAATCCACCGGCGTGCGCGGCATGCGTCTGGCCGAAGATGACAGCATCATCTCCATGGCCGTGTTGCGTCACACCGACGCCACACCCGCCGAGCGCACCGCCTATCTGCGCTATGCCGCGGCGCTTCGCGCGGCGTCCGGCGATGCCGTCGAGGGCGAAGACGCGGTCATCGAGGTCGAGGCTGAAGAGGGCGCGGACGAAGCTCCCGTGTCGCAAGACCGGCTGATCGCGCTCGGCGCCGCCGAACAACTGATCCTGACCGTGACGGACAGCGGTCAGGGCAAGCGCACCTCTTCCTATGACTATCGTTGCACGGGCCGTGGCGGTCAGGGTCTGGTGGCGCACGACCTGTCGCGTCGCGGTGGTCGCCTCGCCGCCAGCTTCCCGGTGGAAGAGGGCGATGAAATCCTGCTGGTCACAGATGGGGGTCAGTTGATACGAGTGCCCGTTGGACAGGTGCGTATCGCCGCGCGCAACACCCAGGGCGTCAACATCTTCCGGACCGGAGATGGCGAGCGGGTGGTGTCGGTGGAACGTCTGGCCGAGGAGACGGATGGTGGCGATACGGATGGCGATGAGGCCGGCTCCGGGGATGATGGCATCGCCCCCGAGGGACCGACCGAGGGCTGAGCCGGTCGTTTGAGCTGAACAACAGGGGCGGGATTGGTCAGGATGCGCGTTGGGCTTTACCCGGGGACATTTGATCCCATCACCAATGGTCACATGGATATTATTGGCCGTGCGGTGAAACTGGTCGACAAGCTGGTCATCGGCGTGGCCATCAACCGCGACAAGGGGCCGCTTTTCAGCCTTGAAGAGCGCGTAGACATGGTCATGACCGAGACCGCTCACCTGAAAGTCCCGGGCAATGCCGAAATCGTGGCCGTGCCGTTCGAAAACCTGCTCATGCATTTCGCAGAAAGTCAGGGCGCCAATGTCATTGTGCGTGGACTGCGCGCTGTCGCCGATTTTGAGTACGAATTCCAGATGACGGCGATGAACCAGCAGCTCAATCGCGATATTGAGACCGTGTTTCTGATGGCGGACCCTAAACATCAGGCCATTGCGTCGCGTCTGGTGAAGGAAATCGCGCGTTTAGGCGGCGATATCAGCGGTTTTGTCAGCCCAGGGGTCGCACAAAAGGTCAAAGCCAAATATGCATCGCGGCAAAGCCGGTAGATCGAAAGCCAAATGACCTCCAACCGTAATCCGCTGTACCAAACTGCTCTGATCGCCGCCCTGTCTGCGGGTTTGCTGACGCTTGGCTTCGGTGTCGCAGCGGTTGACGCCAAGCCGCGCAAGGCCGCGGCCGCGCCCCAGGCCCCGCCGATCCTTGCGACGGACTGGATCAAGGTCGACCCGGACAATCTGCTCGTGGTCGATACGTCTCGCGGCCGTGTGCTGGTGGAGCTCTATCCCTCCATCGCCCCCAAGACCGTTGAGCGGATCAAGGTGCTTGCGCGGCGCCACTTCTATGATGGTCAGACCTTCTTCCGCGTGATCGACCAGTTCATGGCTCAGACGGGCGATCCGACCAATACGGGCGCTGGCGGGTCTGATCTGCCGAATGTTCCAGCCGAATTCGAGTTTCGACGCGGCCCGGATTTTCCGCTTTTCCCTGTGACCGCTGACGGCCCAGCCGTGTCCGGCTTTACAGGCGCCATGCCGATTGTCGGGCAGTCTGACGCCTTGATGAATGTCAGCGCCACGGGCACGGCTTCAGCCTGGGGCAGTTTTTGTTCCGGCGTTGCGGGCATGGCCCGGGCAGGTGCGCCCGATTCCGGGAACAGCCAGTTTTTCTTTGTGCGCCAGAACTCTACATCACTGGATCAGAAATACACCGCTTTTGGGCGGGTTCTGACCGGTCTGGACGCTGTGCGGCTCATCAAGACGGGCGAACCTGTGGCCTTGCCGCAGGATTCCATGACACGCGTGCGTCTGGCTTCCGACCTGCCTGATGGGGAGGTCGTCAAGATTGCGCGTATTAACCCAGCATCCGCTTATTATCGCTTCCAGATTGAGAGACTTCGCGACGCAAAAGGCTCTGATTTCTCAGTCTGCGACGTTGACATTCTAACCAATCCCAATCTTTAGCGACTGAAAGCTTGGTTTCGACGGAATAATACAATATTCCTGTCGTCATGAGCGAAATCACCGGACGCATTGTTGAGGCCTATGGTGCAGGACGGGCGACTTTGCGCGCTGGGGCCAGCCTACCATGCGCAATCTGATGGACACTGCGGGGCAGACGCCGGCCCTGCTTTATGTCGATCATGATGTCGAACTGTCTCGCATGGTCGCTGCGGCTCTGGACTTGCGGGGCTATGGGGTCACCACGGTTCACAGCTCAGACGATGCGCTGATCTGTGTCCAGGCGGGGCGGTTTGATCTGATCGCGCTCGATCACTACATGCCCCATTCTGACAGTCTGGCCACCCTGACGCGTCTGCTTGAACTGACCGATGACGCGGTCCCTGTCATCTATATGACGGGACCGGACGACAGCCGGGTCGCCGTAGCCGCCATCGGTGCGGGCGCCAAGGACCACATCGCCAAGATCGCGCTGGCCGACTATATCGAACTTCTGGACGCCACCCTTGCCAAGGCCATGCGCAAGGTGCGCCTGCGTCGGGAGCGCGATGCGGCCGAACTGGCCGTGCGTGACGCCAATCAGCGGCTGGAGGCCGTGGTGGCGCGTCAGGCGGTGCTGTTGAGCGAGGTCAATCACCGTGTCGCAAACAGCCTGCAACTGGTCTTGTCGCTCGTGCATCTGCAGGCGGCTGCGGCGTCCGATCCGGCGTCGCGCATGGCGCTCAACGACACCGAAAACCGCATCATGGCGATCATGCAGGTCCACCGTCGTCTCTACACCTCCGATCAGGTGGAGGTGGTGGAAATGTCGGACTATCTGATCGGGTTGGCCGCGGAACTTTCGCAGTCGTCGCCTGATCCATTGGCGCAGCGCGGCGTGGTGGTCGCCTGTGATCCGCTGACCCTGTCGCCTGACAAGGCTGTCGCTGTTGGCGTCATCGTGGCGGAGCTTGTCATCAACGCCTTCAAATACGCCTATCCGCCAGAGCGACCGGGCGAGGTGCGCGTGATCATGCGGCGCGAGCGGGAGGGGCGTCTGAAGCTGATTGTCGAGGATGACGGCGCAGGGATGGCTTCGGACCAGACCAGCGTCGGAACCGGTCTGGGGCGACGCGTGATCCAGGCCATGGCGCGCAGTCTGGGCGGCGACGTGGCCTATGATCCCGCCCATAAGGGCACGCGCGCCGTGATATGCTTTATGGCCTGACCACGGCGCTCTTGCCCCGGCGAAGCAGGATGAAGGCCGCGAGCACCACCGCCACGCAAATCAGGCTGGAGATCAGCTCTGCGCGTCGCGCGGGGATGACGGCCATGGCCAGGATGACCGCACTCATCCCGGCGATCGTCAGGTAGCTGATCCATGGGAACAGCCAGACCTTGATCGCCAGACGCTCCGGCTCCGTCGCTTCCAGCCTTCGGCGCAGGCGCACCTGAGCCATGGCGGTGATGATGTAGATGATCAGCATCAGGGCGCCTGAAGCATTGACCAGATAGGCGAAGGCCTGCTCAGGCGACACCACCGATGTCAGTATGGCGGTATAGCCGAAGAAGCTTGAAAACAGGATGGCGCGCACAGGCACCTTGCGACCATTCAGCTTGACAAGGCTCTGTGGCGCATCGCCCCGGCTGGAGAGGGTGAACAGGACCCGCGATGTCACATAGATGGCGGAGTTCAGGCAGGACAGCACGGCCGTGAGCACGATCACCTTCATGGCGAGCGCCGCTGCGGGCACGTTCATCGCGGTGAGGGCGACTGCAAAGGGCGAGTCTCCTGGATGGATCTGGTTCCAGGGCACCACCATGACAATGACGGTCATGGAGACGACGTAGAAGAGCAGGATGCGCAGGATCACCGATCCCGTCATCTTGGCGACGGTCTTGGCGGGTTCAGGGCTTTCTGCGGCGGCGATGGTGGCGATTTCGGCGCCGCACAGAGCGAAGATGACGCTGACCACGCCGCTCAGCACCGCGGTGGCGCCAAAGGGGGCAAAGCCCTGGTGAGCGGTCAGGTTGCCCATATGGGCCATCAGGTCATGGCCGGTCAGGAAGATGACGCCGACGATGATGAAGACAATGATCGCGGCTACTTTCAAAGACGCGAACCAGAACTCGAACTCGCCATAAGAGCGGGTCGACATCAGGTTGACCGCCGTCATCAGGGCCAGCAAGCCCCAGGCGATGACCCAGATGTCGGCGACCGGCCACCAGTCATGGATGATCTTGGCGCCGGCCAGCGCCTCCACCGCCGCCACGACCGCCCAGAAGTACCAGTAGAGCCAGCCATTGGTGAAGCCGGCCCAGTGTCCCAGCCCCTCACGCGCAAACTCAGTAAAGGCGCCAATCGTGGGGAAGGCCACCGCCATCTCGCTCAGCATGCGCATGACCATCAGGATCGCCAGTCCCGCCAGAGCATAACTGATGATGATGGCCGGTCCGACTGTGGCGATAGAGGCGCTCGAGCCGACGAACAGCCCCGCGCCAATGATCCCGCCGATGGAAATCATGGCGATGTGACGCGATTTCAGCGCCTTGCCCAGTTCAGGCGTGGCGATCTCTCCGTGATCCACGGTCGGCTCAACGGCGTCATTGGCGCTCAAGACAGGTATCCCCCACTTCGGTTCAAGATCGTCGCCCTACTTGGCCGAAAGGCTTGAAGCGCCACGCTCCAGCCGTTCGGCATAGGTGTCGAGTGTTTTCGCCGTCACGACGATATAGGTCTGTGCTTCCGCCCAGCGGCGGCTCTCGATCGCCTCGCGCACGGCCGGCATTGTCTTGGCGCCATAGCCGGTCAACAGGCCGGGTGCATAGAGCATGTGGTGGAACCAGGGCCGGCCGGGCAGACCTTCAGCAGAGGTCAGCCCCTGTTCCATGCCAGACAGCAGTGTTTCAAGCGACGCCTGTTGCTTGCGGTCCAGACGTCCAAGGTTCGTGGCGTAGGCGGCGTCAAAGGCCTTGGCTGCGGCGTCAAGGCGCGAGGTCGCAACGTCAAGGGCTGAAAAGTCCAGCGCGGGGACCGGCGCTTCCGGTTTGGGCGCAGCCAATGGGTGCAGCGGATCGTTCGATAATTCATAAGCCTTGGCGGCCAACAGGTGCGCAAGCTTTTCGTCGCCTGTGCGGTCCTTGTCCACCAGGCCTTTGACTTCTTTCAGATATTGGGCGACGGCGCTGGAGACGGGCGTAAAGCGCATGGGGGGTGCCTCGCCGTCCGCCAGGCGCAGCATGATCCGGCCTGCTGACTTGGCCAGAGCCACCTCATAGTCAAAGGTCGGGTCGCCATAGCGCAGGAAATGGTCATAGCTGTCATAGATGGAGTGGTAGACGCCGCCCATTTCGCCTTCGCCGCCAAAGCCCACATTGAGCGAGGCGACGCCTAGATGTTGCAGGAAGCCGGTATAGTCGGAGCCTGAACCGAGCGGCGGCAGCGGGAACTCACCCCCGTTCGCCGTGGCGGCGGCGGCCAGCTTTACGTCTTCCCGCGCTGTCGGGCTGGCGGCGTCCAGCATGAACTTGCCCTTCAGGCGATCAGCAACACTGACGCCGGTTTCGGGATCGGGCGTTTCCGAAGCCACCTGATTGACCAGGGTTTGCAGGCTGTGGCTGCCCTCTGCGCCGAAGAAGCCCCGCTCGTTGGAGTCGGAATTGACATAGGCCAGAGCCTTTTTCTGAAGCTCTTCCGCATGGGCTTCGGCCCATTCGGTGGAGCCGATCAGGCCCGGTTCTTCAGCGTCCCAGCTCGCATAGACCAGGGTGCGCTTGGGTCTCCAGCCGGTCTTGGCCAACTGGCCGATCGCCTTGGCTTCCTCCATCAGGACGACATTGCCGGACAGGGGGTCCGTAGCGCCGAACACCCAGCCGTCATGGTGATTGCCGCGCACCACCCACTGGTCGGGGAAGTCCTTGCCCTTGAGGGTGGCGATCACGTCATAGATGGGCTTGAGACTCCAGTCCGACTTGACCGCCAGATGCACCCTGGCCGCATCCGCGCCGCCCACATGATAGGTGATCGGCAAGGCGCCCCGGAAATTGCGCGGCGCCATCTGGCCGCCCAGGGCCTCCAGCAGGGGTTGGGCGTCGGCATAGGAGATGGGCAGGGCTGGAATTTTCAGGATGGTCTGGGCTGTCTCCCGCGTCAGACGGTTGGCGTCCTTGGTGGCGCCGACGCCCGGGGTCAGCGGATCGCCGGAATAGAGCATCATTCGCTGGACGGAGCCGCGCTGCACGCCTTGCGGCGGGCGCTGGCCGCCCTTGGGCCAGACATCGTCAGTGGCGTAGCCGTCATCGGCCGGGTCGGAATAGATCAGGCAGCCAATGGCGCCATGTTCTTGCGCCAGTTCCGGCTTCAGGCCGCGCCAGCCAGCGCCGTAGCGCGCGATCACGATCTTGCCCTTGACCGAAACGCCCAGCCTTTCCAGCGCCTTGTAGTCTTCCGGCATGCCGTAGTTCACATAGACCAGATCACCGGTCACGTCGCCGTCGCCCTGATAGGCGACATAGGGGGGCAGGGCGTTCTGCGTCTTGCCGGACGTCCGGTCGCCCTCGACCGGGCCTTCATGAAGCGCCGCCGTGAATGGCTTGGGCCCCAGCAGGTCTAGCGACTCACTGATCGGGGTCGGGTAGAGCACGTAGAAGGTCTCGATCCGTGCGTCCCAGCCCCATTCCTTGAACTTGGCCAGCATGAACTCGGCATTGGCCTTGTTGTGGGGGGCGCCGACATGGTTCGGTTCGGACGACAACTGCTCCAGCCAGGCGCGCATTTCGCTCCCGTCCAGTTGCTTGTCATAGACGCCTTCGAGCGCGCGTTCCCTTTGGGCGCTGTCTGGCGTAAAGCCCAGCATCGGCTTGGCGGTCTGGGCGCTGGCGCTGCAGGCGAGCGCCAGGGCGAGCGACAGGGGCAGGGCGCAGCCAAGCGCGAGGCGGGATCGAAGCGACATGTCCAGGAACTCCAGCAGACGAATTGGGTCTCAGACTAAGCCGCATTTGCTGCCGGGCGCTAGGGGGGCGCTACCAGTTGAGGATGACCTTGCCTGCGGCGCCTGAAAGACTGGCGTCAAATCCCTTCTGGAAGTCTTCCATAGCAAACCGGTGCGTGATGATCGGCTCCAGATCGAGCCCGCCCCGGATCAGGCCGAACATCTTGCGCCAGGTTTCAAACATCTCGCGGCCATAGACGCCGCGCACGGTCAGGGCCTTCATGATGATGGTTGACCAGTTCACGTCCATCGACTTGGCGGGCAGGCCCAGCATGGCGAGCCTGCCGCCCATGCCGAGCGCCTCTATGGCCTGGGTGATGGCGGCGGGGGCGCCCGACATTTCCAGCGCCACGCCAAAGCCCGTGTCCACGCCAAGCTCGGCCATCACGTCGCGGAGGTCTTCTTTCAGGATGTTGACAGGGCGCACATCGGCCAGCCTTGCGGCCAGGGCCAGACGGTAGTCGTTCTGGTCGGTGATCACCACCGTGCGCGCGCCCGCGCGTCTGGCCACCGCCGCCGCCATGACCCCGATCGGCCCGGCGCCGGTGATCAGCACGTCCTCGCCCATCAGGTCGAATTGCTGGGCGGTATGCACGGCGTTGCCGAACGGGTCGAGCAGGGCGCCCACCTCAAAGCTGACCTCTTCGGGCAGGGGAACCACATTGAAGGCGGGTATGCACAGGAAGTCGGCGAAGGCGCCCTGGCGATTGACGCCAACGCCCTTGGTGTCCGGGTCGAGATGGAAGCGTCCGGCCCGGCTGGCGGCGGAGTGGGGATTGATCAGGTGGCCTTCGCCGGAGACGCGCTGGCCGATGTGCAAGGGCCGCTCGACCCGGGCGCCGATTTCCACGATCTCGCCCGCGAATTCATGGCCGACGATCATGGGCGCGGGGATCGTCTTCTGCGCCCATTCGTCCCACGTATAGATGTGCAGGTCGGTGCCGCAGATCGCGGTCTTGCGCACGCGGATCAGCACGTCGTCCGGCCCGGTCTGTGGAATTGGGGCCTCGACGCGCCACAGGCCGGGCGCGGCATGTTGTTTGGACAGGCCTCTCATGATCGCGTTCATCAGGCGGCTCCGATCTGGTCGCGCACCTGCGTGAAGGCCCGGACCGCATGGTCGATCTGGTCGTTCGTGTGGGCGGCTGACAATTGGGTGCGAATGCGGGCCTGACCCCTGGGGACGACCGGGAAGGAAAAGCCGATCACATAGAC
>CAIOJR010000007.1 GCA_903858685.1 uncultured Caulobacterales bacterium
GACTACCGCAAATATATAAAGCCTGGCGCCAGCACTGATGATGTCAGGGCCATGAGGCTGGAAGAGGCCAAAGCCATCTACCGATCCAAATACTGGCGGGCATTACGCTGCGATGAACTTCCCGCCGGGGTAGATGACAGCATCTTCGACTATGGCGTTAATTCTGGGGTCGGGCGGGCTGGCAAGGTTCTGCGCCGCGTCATGGGACTGCCGGACGACAACTGGGCCGTCACTGACGATGTTATCGCCGAGGTGACACGCCGCGACCCCAGAACGGTCATTGCCGCCATCAACGCGGAACGCATTGCCTTTCTCCGAGGCCTGCGGACTTGGCCTGTGTTCGGAACGGGCTGGCAGCGCCGCGTGGGCGATGTCAGGGACTTCTCAATCCACATTGCCAGTCAGGCCCGAACCAGCACTGAGGCTCCTGTGACGGCCGCTGCGATCGGCAAGGGCGCAATTCCCCAGCCCCGGATCATGAAGGCCGCCATCACCCAAGGGGTGCCCGCCGCAGCAGCCATGACCGCCTTTGGGCTCATGGACTGGGTATCCGCTCATCCATGGGCTTCTATCGGCCTTGCTGCCGTGGGCCTCTGCGCTGTCGGAGCAACCGTCCACCGCCTCGACCAATGGCACCGCGCCCAGCAAGAGGCCCCTTCCCCGGGGCTGATACCCATCTCCCCCCGCAAAGAGGAAACACTGAAATGACACTCACCATCCTGTCCATGGCCACTGCCCTCGCCATCTCCTGGTTCTGGATCGACCCCATTCTCAAATGCCGCCCGGCCTTCCGTGACGTCTACGCACAGGAGCACAACTTCTTTGCCGCGCTCAAGGAAAAGCTACAAGGCATCAAGCAGAAGCTGTCATCGGCAGTCGTGATTTGCGCCAGTGGCGCCGTCACCGCCTATGACTTCATCAACCCGATCATCAGCGGGGTGGACATCACGCCACTGACCTCGCAAGTGCCTTCCTGGGCTTGGCCTTTGGTCCTGATCTCCACGACAGCCCTGTTTCAGTTCCTGCGTAACCTCGCTGACAGCAGGCACAAAGAAGAACTCACCTCGGGCCAAACTCAAGTTCGGGAGGGATAGGTACGATGCTCGCCTGGCTTGCATCCCTAATCGGCGGTCCAATCGTCAACGGCTTAATCGATGGCTACAAAGCAAAACTCGACGCTGCCAATACGCACGATCGCATAGCAGCAGATCTTGCCGCCAAGGACATCGAGGGAGAGATCGCAGCCCGCCAACAGGCATCCGCGATCATCATCGCCGAGCAGGGCAGATGGTACACCGCCATCATCCGCCCACTCCTAGCCCTATGGGGAGCGCGATTCGCGGACGTCTTCCCTGTTCCGGTTCGGACATCTCAGAGCCTCTCGAAACCACGACGCAGCTCCCAGTCGGTGATCGCCGCCTCGAAGGCTGCCAGCTCGACGTCGGCGTAGTGGACGTAGTGGTCCACCACGTCCGATCCGAACAGCTCTCGGGCGAGTGTGGAACTTTCCA
>CAIOJR010000008.1 GCA_903858685.1 uncultured Caulobacterales bacterium
CCCTGGGTCAATGGATGGCGCGACACCGGCCCCAGCGGGCGCGTGCTCGCCCCTTATCATCCCAAGATAGAGGCGATGAAAGCCGTGGCGGCCGAGATCGATCGCGTGCTCGATCAGAACGGCGCCACCCGGTAGTCAGGGCGCGCCGGCCGCGTCCAGCCTAAATCCATCCCTGGCGAGACCTGTCCGGGGCGCGCGTCTGAACCTAGAGTTTCCGTCGAAGCGGACACCGGTTCGTCGCAGAAAACGCTCTGATTATATAGGGTTATGAACAAAGTCCGATCCAATCAGATCGGATTTTGCTCTAGGCGACGCCAATGGCCTTGACCTTGCCGGCCCTTGGCAACGGGGTCAGGTGCAGCCTTTTGAACTCATAGTCTTTCCATGCAATTTCCTTCGCATGGTCCGGTGCGACCTTCAGCATGGTCAGAACGAGTTCGCTCAACCGGGCGCCAGCTTCCGGGCCAGCCTCGCCTCGAAGCCGGGCGCTGAGTGCGACCAGCATCATCGCCACGATGATGTCGATCAACAACAGGTCGATCTCGGTTTTGATCTGGCCTTGCCGCCGACCAAGTTCGAGGTCCTGCCCCAGGTGGCCGGACAACTGGCGAAGGAGTTCGGGGTGGAAGCCCTGCGCCCGGATCATCACCCAGCACCATTGAGGCTGGGTCGTGGCGAACTCGATGAACTGCCGGGTGGCGAAGCTGAAGCGTTCCAGGGCGTCAGTCATGTCCGTCATGGCGGAGGTGATCTGGTCGATGACGTCAGCCGCGATCCGGGCGGCGACCCGGGTGGCGATTTCGTCCTTGTCCTTGAAATGGACGTAAAAGGTGCCATTGACGACGCCCGCCATCCGGGCAATTTCGTTGACCGAGGCCGCCTGGAAACCATCGCGCGCAAACACCTCCACAGCCGCATCCATCAGCCGCGCCCGCGTACGAGCGCTCTTGTTCTGATGTTGGGCTTCCGAGGTGAACGCTCCGGAGACGACCATCATTTCCAGCTCCAAGGCGCGTCCCATAACTGACTGAAACTATGGGGGTAGTTCGCAAATTTGCTTATGCGGTTCGCTCGCCCTCAGGTCAAGGGGGCTGACGTCGCGTTCAGATTTTCGCCCGTTCGGCAATCGTTTCGCACCATCCGCCGGGGACGTGATCGGCGGGTCGGGGATCAACTTTGCCAAGGTTGAGGCGATGAGATGCGATCAGTTGGACGGCCTGGGCAATACGATGAAGCCATATTTGTGAAAAACCGCCGTCGCCTCGGGCCCCTGGAGATAGCCGAGAAACGCCGCCGCTTTCGGGTTGGCGTTTCGAACGGTCAGAGCCGCAGGATAGACGATGGGCGGATGACTTGAGTCCGGCAAGAGCCCCACGATCCGCACCTTGGGCTCGACCCTGGCGTCGGTGTCATACACCAAACCCAGCGGGGCCTCGCCGCGGCTCACATAAAACAGAGCGACGCGGACATTCTCAGCCTGGGCCAGACGCCCCTCGACACTTGCCCAGACCCCCAGGGCGGCGAGCGAATCCCTGGCGTATCGTCCAGCGGGAACATCAGGTCTGGCGATGGCGAGTCGTCCATCGCCAAGCGCTTTGGCCAGCGCCATGTTGGCGCCGATGTGAAGCGATACCTTGGACTCTGCCGGTGCGATCAAGGCCAGATGATTGGACAGCACATTCCGCCTCGTCGCTGTGACGATCAGACGCCGCTGTGCGAGATAGTCCATCCAGTCGGTGTCTGCGGAGATGAACAGGTCTGCGGGCGCCCCATTTTCAATCTGGCGCGCCAGCATGGACGAGGCCCCGTAGGACACCTGCGCCTGGACGCCGCTTGTCCGCGAAAAGTCCTTCGCAATATCCTCCAGCGCATTCTTGAGCGACGCCGCCGCATAGACCGTGACCGGCGGGCTGTCGGCGGCGACGGCCATGGGGGCCTTGAGGGCGAGAGCCAAGGCGAAGACGGCGACACACACCTTGCAGGCCATCACGAACTTCATTTTTTCTCCATTTCCCGGATTGCCGGGTCGGCATTGGTCAGCGCAATGGCCGGGCTTTGTAAAGCCAGACCCGGGGGGCGAGGGCTTTTGCGGGTGTGGCCCAGACCTGTGGCGTCAGAGGTCATCGGCGAATCCAGCGAGATAGCCGTGTCCGGCCGGGACAAGCTCGGCCATGCCGCCGCCAGCCCGCAATGTTTCGGCCGTTGATCGCCGGTTTGTGACATAGGTCCACTGTGGCTTGCTGATCTGCGACATTTCTTCGGAGCGCGCCCTTCGGAGCCCTTTCGCCAAATCTGCCGGGGCCGGGGATAGCACGACAAATCCCTCATCGGCCAGGCCGGCCCGAAAGCATCCCAGCAGCTTGCTCACGGCTTGAAGCGCAGGCGCGTCCTCGATCAGGGCGCGGCGATGATCGGCGATTATGCTTCGCATGTCCTCATCTGCAATCTCGCCGCCTGTGGTCAGCACGGGCAGGTCTGAGCGCCAGGCTTCGGGCGGGCAGAGCCGGCTTGCGGGTTCCAGTTGGGCCAGTGGGCGGGCGGGCAGGGGGTATGTGCGGCATATGCGCGGGCGCTGCTCATATTGGCCGCACCGCAGATCGGGTTGCAGGTTGGGGCACGGCCCGTCAAAGGCCGTGGCGAGCACCATGCCGACCCTTATGGGAAGGTCTCCGCAGACGGCGGGGAAGGTGCGTTCAAGCTCAAATCGCGCCAGTTCGTCCTCTGGATCTGGCGCGTCGAACTGGGGACGCGCCTCGATCAGTATCTGAACCGGGCGCCCCTGTTCGCTCCAGACGATGGCCTCATCAATACTGAGCGTGAGCTTCAGGCCGATGCAGCACTTGCCGCATTGGGTGCATCCGAAATGAACGGTCATGGATATTTCGACACCTCCATCAGCGCATGACGCATTGGGCGAGGCTCGACGTCCCTTTCAGGCGGATTATTGTTGTGCACCTGTAACCTTGTTCTGCGCCGATACGAACTCTCAACCGTAGCATAGAGCCAGAATCGGAAATGGATGTCGTGGGCAGGTTCAGTTTCAACGGCGACACGCCGTCACGGGTCTTCATGGCGCTTGCAGCAGCCTTGACCTGTGCGGGCGCCGCTTCCGCTGCGGATCGCGAGCATCCGGCTGTGGTCGAGTTGTATCAGAGCCAGGGCTGCTCCTCCTGCCCTCCGGCCAACGCCAATCTGATCGCATTGAGTGATCGTCCAGACCTGCTGACCCTGAGTTTTCAGGTCACCTATTGGGACCAGTTGGGCTGGGTCGATACATTTGGAGCCGAGGCGTTCAACCAGCGCCAATGGGACTATGCCCGCGCCTTTCACCGCGAACAGGTGGCCACGCCACAGGTCGTCGTCAATGGTCGCGCCGATGTCGTGGGCGCCCGGCATGGCGAAATTGAAGCCCTGGTGAGTCGTGCTGACCGGGGCGACGGCGGACCGGCGATTTCGACGCGCGGCGCAGAGGTGACGGTTTCGAACGCGTCAGCGGCCCAGGGCGCCATTGTCTATCTGGTTCGATATGACCCAAGAACGATCATGGTCCCGATCCGGCGGGGGGAGAATGGCGGCAAAACCCTGCCGCATCGCAATGTGGTCCGCGAACTCGTCAGGCTGGGCTCCTTGTCCAGAATGACCCAGGTCTTTGCTCTGCCCCCCGCAAGGTCTGACGGGCTGGGCCAGGCCATCCTTGTTCAGTCAGGGCCGGGAGGACCGATCCTCGCCGCCAGCCGCATCTGATCCGTGCGACGGACGGGCGGGGTCGCATCCAGCCTCAATTCCACATCTGGAAGACTTTCAGGAAGTCATTCAAATCCGCAAGATGAGGCGCTTGACTCGACGGGCTCAAGGTCAATGACCGCACCCGCCTGATCTGAAGCGCCTGGTCATCGGTGATTTGGTTATGGCTGATCAGGGCCATCGACCAGGTAGGAAACCCGCGCTCGGCGATGGGCTCATCAAAAATCTTGATCAGACCTGAGTGCCGCGTGTCGTGACTTATACGGTTGAACGTCGCGGCAAGGATATCGCCTTCGCCTTCCAGAAACTGCAGAAAGTTTCCGTCGAACTCACAAAGTAGACCGGTCACATCGTCGAGGGCGTTGCGTCGGCGAGCTTGCTCCATGATGTGACTCAGGGCGTCGCCTTTGCCCTCTGACGTCACAGAGCTTAGATAGCCGATACAGGATAACATGGTCCGCCCCGTTGATATTGCTGGTGTTCGCCACGTCGCAACGCTCAACGCCCTTAGAATCAGAGCTAATGGGCCAGACTAACGCTGTTTATATAAAAATTCCTTCCTTCGTTGATGTCGATCCGTCCGGAAGCAAGGTTTCCAGTAATCGTCCCCGGGCAACGGACGCAATCAGGGACAATAACGGTTAGTCCAATTCCATTTTGCCCAAGAGTTCACCGAAAGCTTGCAGCATGCTCGGCAATTGACCGGCGAATTCAGACGCCGGGTCGATTTCGCCGGTATTGGCCTCGATCAACTCACGCGCAAGGACCAGAGCCGGGGCGGTCGGTACGGTGGCCATATGGAGTCCGTCCAGCACCTGGCGAAGCTGATCGCCGCACTTGGCGCCGCCGTGACCACCATAGGTGACGATCATTGCAGGCTTTCCGCCCCACTCCGAATAGAGATGATCAATGGCGTTCTTGAGCGGCGCCGGATAGCCCCAGTTATACTGGGGCGTGACGAAAATGATCGCCCTGGCGCCAGCGACCTTTTGGCTCCAGTCGAGGGTATGACTGTGCGCATACTGACCGGCGGCCGGAATGCCGGGCTCGTCATCCATGGGAAGCAGCCACTGGCGCAGGTCGATGATGTCGAACCTTGCGCCGGTCGCATCGCGACCGACCGCTGCGACCCAGTCGGCGATCTGGATGCAGAGGCGACGGGCGCGAACGCTGCCGCCGATGACGAGGATGGGGGAAGCATGTATCATGCATTCATTCTGCATCGGCCGGGATGGGGTGTAAAGAGTGCAAAATACAGATATCATGGACGAACTCGCCGCCGCGATGATTGGCCTGACCAGCCTCATCAACAGCCCGCGACGCGACCATATCCTTCTGGCGGAAGCCGGGGTTGAGCTCGACCGGGCCCTGTTTGCCCTGCTCGTGATGCTCGACCGGACAGGCGAGAGCAGTGTGGGAGATCTGGCGGACAGCGTGGGGCGCGACAGCACCACCGTCAGTCGTCAGCTCGCCAGGCTACATGAGATCGGGCTTGTCACACGCGCGCGCACCCCTTCGGACAGGCGGATCCGCACCGCCAGGCTCACATCCGCAGGAGACAAGGTCGTGGCGGCGATCTCAGCGGCGCGCCGCAGGCTTTTGTCTCGGGCGCTGAGCGGGTGGAGCCCTTCGGAACTTCAGTCCCTCACGGCTCTGACCACCCGGCTTGCAACTGCCCTGGGGCGGCCGTCTGACCTGCAGCCGGGCGCAGATTAACACGTTTCAGTTGCTGGAGGACGGGTCTGACCGGATCAGGTGGTCGATGGCCGCTGCGAAGGCGTCGGGCTGGTCCAGATGGGCGCAATGGCCTGCGTCCGGTATCAGGACGGTTCGCGCCTGTGGATAGTCCGCTTGTAAGGCGCGAAAGGTTCGCCAGATCGCCCCGCCATTTCGGTCCTTAGCGCCGGCGATGAGCTCCACGCCGCCCCGGATGCGGAAATCGCCGTCGCGATCAGACGCCGCCAGGTTCGCCGCCGCCATCGCCAGGAATCCGGCTTTTCCAACGGGGTCCATCTCTTGACGGACCCTATCCTGTCCAGCCTGGGAGAGGCAGCACATCTTAGCGAACCATGTCTCTATGGCGGGTCCCGATCGCAGTCCGAACAGGGCGTTGATCAGGAAGGGCGCCAGCCCTGGAGGCGCCAGAGGTTTGCCGACCAGTGGCGACAGACAGCCATAGGCAATCAGCCTGCGAACGAGATCGGGCCGCGCCTTGGCGGCGAGTTGAGCCGTCACGCCACCGAACGAGAAGCCAAGAACCGTGGCGTCGCGCACCCGGAGCTGATCCATGACGGCGGCCATGGCCCGAGCACAGAGGGCGGCGGAAAAGGGCGCGGGAATCCGCAGGCTCTGACCATGCCCCGGCAAGTCCCAGAGCACCACCCGCATCTCGCCAGAATGCCGCTCCGCCAGCCCGCGAAAGGCGGAGTGATCCAGACACCCGCCATGGCACACGACCAGAGCGGGCGCGTCCAAGGGGCCAGCGTCCCATGCCGCCAGGCTTTGGCCAGCAAACTGGACATCGCGGCGCTGCAACCTGATTTGTTCCATCCCGAACCCCTTCGTGGGATCAGATTCATGTTCAGGCTGAACAATAGTTCAGCCACGGCGCGGCGCCAATCGCTATGGTTATCCCCGCTGACGCCCGCCAATTGTCGGGAATTCAGGGTATAGAGCTTAGAGGCGCATGACACCGGGGTTTGGCTGATGTTCAGTGTTGCAGAGCCATATGCCGGAGGCCCGCCTGCCCATGACCGAGGAACCGCCCCGTCCTGACGGTCGACAGCGTCTGATCCAGTCCGCGCTCGCCCTCTTTGCGGATCGCGGGTTCGACGGCGTCAGCGTGCGCGACATTGTAACGGCGGCTGACGTGTCAGTCGGCCTGATCAGTCATCACTTCGGCTCCAAGGACGGCTTGCGCGAGGCGGTGGACGCCTATTTCATCGCGCAGTTTGAAGAGGTGGTGACCGCGTCTCCCGGTCAGGATGGGGGGGGCGCGCAGATTGCGGCCAGCCAGTGGGTGGATGACTGGATCACCCGGCATGAGGGTGAGGCTGGCGCCCTGTTCGGCTATTTCCGGCGCGCGCTGCTTGACGAAAGCGAATGGGGCGCGGCCATTTTCGACCGCTTCTATAATATCGCCCAGACCCTCGTCACCCGGCTGGATGCACGCGGCCAGATCCGGCCAGACGTCGACCGGCTATGGCTGCCCTTCCTGATGATATATCTGGAGCTGGGCACGACGCTGCTTGAACCGCATGTCCGGCGCATTCTGGGACGATCCGGCTTTGACAAGGAGCTGTGGCGCCGACGCCACCGCGCCTATGGCCAGTTGCTGCGAAGCGGGTATGGCCGCCAGCGCGCGGCCCGGACCGCGGACGAGACCTGACTTTACATCAGCCGCCTGTCGCCCGCCGCCTCATCTCCACCTTGTCCAGCTTGCCGTTCGGCAAGGTCGGCAGCTCCGTTTCGATGACGAAGGTCTTGGGGATCTTGTAATTGGCGATACGCGCGCGCAGAAACGCCGAAAGGTCCTCGGTGCTGACCACGGAATCCGCTTCGGGCTGGACGAAGGCGTAGCCGACCTCCTGGAACTTGGGATCTGCGACCGCCACCACGGCGGCCAGCGCCACGGCGGGGTGTTCGCAGATCGCCTGCTCGATCTCCACCGGATAGATGTTGTAGCCGCCGGACTTGAACATCTCCTTCAGCCGTCCGACAAAAACAAGATTCCCGTCGGCGCGGATCAGGCCGAGGTCCCCGGTGCGAAGGAAGCCGTCGGGCGTGAAGGCCTCTGCCGTGGCGCCGGGATTGTTGAAATAGCCTGACATCACATAGGGGCCGCGAATCTGGATCTCCCCCGTTTCTCCGTCCGCGACCGGCTGATTTTGGGGGTTTGTGATCCTCAGCTCGGCCCCTGGCAGGACCCGCCCCACCGTCGTCGCATGGGCCTCCAGCGTGTCGGTGTCGACGGTGCGGGTGATGATCCCGCAGGTCTCGGTCTGGCCATAGACCGATGACAGTCTCGAGCCATAGGGCGCGATCTGCTCCAGAACAGACAGGGCGGTCGCAGCTCCGCCGAAGACGGTCAGGCGCGTATTGGACAGGCGCTTCAGCGCCGCGTCACCCGACGCCAGCATCATCGCAAAGCCGGTGGGCGAAGAGACCAGATAGCTCGGCTTCTCCCGCGCGCTGAGCTCGGCGATGGCCGGTATGTCGATGCGGGGATGGAACAGGATGCGGCCCCCGCCCGCCAGAACGTTCATGCAGATATTGTTGATGGCGCCCACATGGTTCACCGGCGCGGCGCAGATTGCGCCGGACAGATGGGGCGCGCCCATCCATTCCGCATTGACCTGTGCGGACAGGGCGATGGCGCGGTGGGACAGCATGGCGCCCTTGGGCCGCCCGGTGGTGCCCGATGTATAGACGATGATCGCGGCGTCCTGTGGATCCACCGCAGCTTGCGCCGCAGCGAGAGCGGCGTCTGACACGCTGTGACCGCTCGCCAGAAACGCCTCACGCGTCACGGCCTGGGGGTGGGCGGGGCCGTGAATGACGATGGGGGTTGCAGGCGTCAGAAGCGGGGCCAGTTCGGCCACATAGTCCCGGTCGTCGAAGGGCGACACGGCCACTAACAGGCTAGGCGCGGCGTCCGAAATCAGCAATTCGAAGTCGCGCGCCTGATACCTCGGATTAATGCCGACCCAGATCGCGCCAATGGAGGTCGCGGCATGCAGGACCACCCAGAAGTCAAGACCGGGCGGGGTCGCCATCGCGACCCGGTCTCCGCGCCGAACGCCGACCGCCAGAAGGCTTTTGGCGTAAAGGTCACGCTCTGAGATCAGCCCGGCGAAGGTCGCTTGACGCGACCCGTCAACGGCGCAGACGGCGTCTGGAGTGCGGCGAGCCGCCGCCTGGAGAAGGTCGCTGATTCGTTCGGCGGGCGTATCGGGTTGTGACGACATTTTCGGGGTCCTGAATGGCTGACGGCCCGACACGGCGGCTCTGTCGACGATCAGCGTCGAACCGTAGCTTGAACTGAACGTTTGTTTAGTGCAAGTCTGTCTGGGATCGGTATCTGAGACGACGCCTGACGGGAGCACAATCCATGACCCTTTCCGACCCTATCGCCGCCCGGGTCGAGGGCGCAGAGGTGGATGTCACGCCACGGCTGGCCATGGCCTATTCGGCTGGCCTGCTTCTCGCTGAAGACCGCTTCTATGGGGTGGATGCGTCTGTCCCGCCGGTGCTTCCGTTCATCTGCACCCGCTTCGAATGGCCTGTGACGCTGGGCTATCGCAATGTGCTGGGCCTGAGGCCTGACGAACTGGTGCGGGGCGTGCATGCGGGCCAGGATACTGAAATTCATCGTCCCTTCCGGATCAACGAGCGGATCCAGGTGACGGGCGAGATGGTCGAGGCCAGAGACACCCGAGCGGGCGCACTCACCATCATCCGCTATCAGGCCCGGTCGCTGACCCATGGCGATGTGGTCACGACCTCGTGGTCCTCCGGCATTTATCGCGGCGTGCGCCTGCCCGTGGAACCCTTTTGCCTGGTCGCCGCACCTCCGCCGCTGACGGCGGACCCCGCCTGGGAGGCGCGATCCACGGCCATCCATTTCCCCGTGCACATGACCCATGTCTATTCGGAGTGCGCGGACATCTGGAACCCCATTCATACCGAAGAGCCCGTCGCCCGCGCCGCCGGACTGCCGTCGATCATCGTGCATGGAACCATCCTCTGGGCGTTGGCCGGCGTTCGCCTGGCCGATCTTTGGCTGGATGGCGATGTCGATCGCATTTTGCGCTTTGGCGGGCGGTTCCAGGCCCCCGTCCTGCCGGGCGCGACGACACGACTTGTGACGGTGGGCCGCAATGACCTGATCGGCTGGCGGCTTGAGGACGCTCAGACAGGCGTGATCCATGCGTCCGGCGAAGCTCAGATCCGGCGGGCCTGACCCAGCCGTCAATGCGCCGGGATTGACAATCCAGGGCACGAACCTTTTGACTTGGGGAAAAAGCTGAGCTGTTGTCGCGATCGAGCATCGGGAGCGCCGCATGAATCGAAGAGATCTGGTCTTGGCAGCCAGCGCCTTGGCGCCGTCTCTTGCGATCGGGCAGCCTCAAAGATCGCTCCGCGACCGTCTGATCGGCGCCTGGAAGCTGCGTGATGCGGAGACGGTCAACAGCGCCACGGGAGAGGTGTCGCCGTTCTTTGGTTGGGCGCGGCCCTATCAAGGCGTGCTGACCTACGGCGCTTCGGGAATGATGACCGCACAGCTCTGCTCGCGGCGGACATCGCCCCGGACGGGGGTGGTGTTCAAGGGGCTGGCGCCGGAGGAGCGGCTTGGTTTTCTCGACACCTACTATGCCTATTTTGGCCGGTTCGAGGTCGATGAGGCCCGTTCTCATGTCCATCATGTTCTGGAGGCGTCCCTCGATCCCACGGAAATTGGACTGACCTATGTCAGGCTGGTAAAGCTGGACGGTGAGCTTCTGACTCTGTCCACGACCGAGAAGCGGTTCAGCACCGGGTCGGGAAGTTTCAACCGCTTGACTTGGGATCGCAGCTGACGCCTGGAACTGAAAATCGCCGAGTGAACGTCATTTTCAGGGATAAACTTCACCGTGCAAGGTCGCGCCGGGGCGACTTATTTCGCCATGGACGGGGCTCGACAATGGATCAAGCGGGATATGACGCAGCTTGAACCGCCACGAACAGGCCGTCGCGGCGTTAAAGCGTCTTTTCCATGAGGTAGTTGTGGATGAGCGTCCCGCGAAGGTGGAAATCGCGGCGCTCCGTCACAACGAAACCTTTGCTCAGGAAGAGGCGTCGTGCGGCTTCGCTCGCCTCCACGAAGAGCTTGTCGAGGCGAGCTTTGCGGGCCTCGCATTCCAGCTCGTCATAGAGCGCTGACGCCAAGCCCGTCCCGATCCACGCGGACCGGCAATAGAGATGGTCGATGTGCCCGCTCGTCTCCAGATCCCCATAGGCCACAGGCTGGTCGAGATCGTCGACAGCCACGAAGATTGCCCGACCGTCTCTGGCGCGCGCAACAAACCCTTCTGGGGGCGGGACGACAGGCGCCCAAGCTGTGACTTGTGCTTCACTATAGTCACCGAGAGCGCCGTTGCGGACGGCGTCAAAGAAGATTGCCGCCAGGACCGGCGCATCCCGCGGTTCGAAGCGGCGGATTTTTGACGGTTCCATAGGCTGAGCATAGGGTCGCCGTCACCATCGCTCAAGGTGAACAAGGCGGGCAAGGCGCTCCGTTCTCAAATCCTGTCCCCGCAGAACCCCAAAGGCATTGGGTTTGGGGTCGGTGAACCGCCGTCAAGTCAGTTTCCTTTCGTCAAAGCCGCCAGAGCCTGTTTGATCGCCAGGAGCGATTGGCCGGCGACCATGCCCTTCCAGTCGTCGGCGTCACCATAGAAGGCGTCGCGGATTTCAGCCTTGATGCGGCGTCCCTGGGCGTTCATGGGGTCGCCATGAGCATGAAGCCACGCGTCAGCGCGAAGCGCTTGCAGCACGCTCATTGTGTCTTTCGTGCCCACCTCAAGCGCCATGCCCGTCACTTCGGCGAGAGGAAGAAGATGGGGCGCGGCGGACAGGCCGTCGCCGACAATGTCGGCTGATGTCGACGTGCCGCTGGAGGGAGAGGTTACAGACGCGCCATACCACTGGCGAGCGCGGTCAAAACCGGGGCCGCCCTTCGGATCGGTGACAATCTGCTCGCCATAGCCCCATTGTCCCAGGCCGGTATGATAGTCGATGATCCCCACCCGGGCGGTGCCCTGCAGATAGGTTTGAAAGATGGCGGCCTGAGTTTTTCGCGACCAGGTCGGCCCGTCGCCGCCGAAAAAGATGCCCTTGGGGTGGGTGTACTGGCCGCCTGAAACGGCCTGCTGCATCGCTATGGCGCCATGGGCGGCGACATAGCCGCCCAATGCCTGCATGCCCGTGGCCTGCGAGGCGTCGGTCCAGTCCTGCGGGCAGATGGCTTCGGCAAGTTCTACATAGCCGGGATTTGCGGGCGCTGGTTTGGTGAAATCAATCCAATTGCGATTCAGATCTACATTTTCATGGGTCACGCGTCGCAGCCAGGCGAAGCCGTAGGGGTTGACGGCGTGGACCATCATCACCGCCACCCCCTTGGGCAGGCTGTCGGCGCCCCCCCTTCGCAACCAGTCTACCTGAGCGCCAGAACCGCAAAATCCCTCCACGCCATGCGTGCCGGAAATCAGGACCAGCACCGCTGGAGCGCTCCTCTCCCCGAACCACGCGATGTCGGTCGCCAATTCGCCGCCGTCTGGTCCGCGCTCGGGATGGCTGACCGTTTCAATGGCGCCGCCTTGGTCAGAGGCTGCTGTGATGAACTTGGCGCGCGCGGCCGGATAGTCGTTGCTGAAACTGTCGGCGCTGTTCATCGGGCGGATCCCATTGTTGATTTGCAGATCTGGTCAGAGCGCCAAAGCCTACCCGTCAGATCATCAGATGAACAGCAATGCCGAGCGTGACTTTTGGGGAGACGGCGCCCCAAAACCCTCCCGCTGCATCAAGCAGTGCGCAGGTTGTGATTGCGCCGCCTCGCTGAGTTGAGCCGGTGTGCGGTGTCAGTATCGTTGCACGGCCCGCGTGCGCACTATTTAGCGAGCCAAAATTTTTCCGCTCAATAATAAATAAAGGTAGGTCGAGTTAAATTAGAGTTCGAATTGTTGTCGTTAATAAAGTGTAGCGCTCACAGTTTATCTGGTTAAGATTGTCCCCACTGTGTGAAACGGATTAATATGCATCCGAAGCGCAATTATTCGTCTTGAAATGGTCTGAGGTTCAGGGATGGCGAAAATTGATCTTGGCGCCGCTCTGACATGGCTGAGGGACGATATCGAGCCCGCCAATTTCATGGGGCACGCAGAGCAGGAGTCGATCCGGATCTATGGCCGTGTCGCCGTGGAAATTGTCGCTTCGCTGTTTTTGTTCACCTTCCTCAGCTTTCGCATTGGCCTTGTCTGGTTGAGCCTTCTGCTGGTGGTGGAAGGCGTCGAGGCCTGGGCGTGCCGTCGCCTGATCAACGATCCCGCCCGGCTTCGTTATTTCATGCTGTCCAATGCGCTGCTGGTGGGCGTGTTCTGGGCCGTGGACGCCATCCTGCTTTGGCGCAGCGACAACGCTATCGCCTATATTGCGGCGGTGATGTCGCTCCTCTCCGTGACGCTCTATGGCGCCATCGGCAGCTACCATTCCCGGACCTCATTTTTTGTTCTGGTGATGCCCCAACTGGTCACTCTGGTTGTGCTTCTGGGCAGTTATGCATGGGATCACTCATCGCCAGCGGTCGCAATCCTGGCGATCTCGGCCACTCTGGGGACGTGCGGCACGGTGGTGGCGAACTATTTCAGCCTCTATGGGACGCATCGGGCGCTCAAAGCCTCAAACCACGCCCTGGTGGACGCCAACCATCTTCTTGAGGGTCTGGCGCGTCAGGCGGAACGGGCCAATCAGGCGAAGACGGATTTTCTGGCGACGATGAGCCATGAAATCCGCACGCCGCTGAATGGCGTCCTGGGCATGGCGCAGGCCATGCAGATGGGCGATCTGTCGCCTGTTCAGCTTTCGCGCCTTCACACCATCACGACGTCGGGCGAGGCGTTGCGATCCATCCTTAATGACATGCTCGACATCGCCAAGATCGAATCCGGCAAGCTTGAGCTGGAGGTTGTCGTCTTCGATCTTGAGGTTTTTTCGCGCTCCGCCCAGGCCGTCTTCGAGCCTCTGGCCGATGAAAAGGGGCTGGAGTTCCGGCTCGACCTGTCGGCATCTGCGCGTGGCGCTTTTCGCGGCGACCCGACGCGCCTGCGCCAGATTCTCTACAACCTGATTAATAATGCTCTGAAGTTCACCACAATCGGCTCTGTATGCGTTGCGGTCGACTGGAGCGACGGCCAACTTTGCGTGGACGTCACAGACACCGGCGTCGGCATAGAGCCACACCATCTGAAATCCGTTTTCGAGCCCTATTCACAGGGCGACATCTCCACCTCCCGGCGCTTTGGCGGGACCGGACTTGGGCTGGCCATATGCAGGCAACTGGCGCAATTGCTGGGCGGGGAGATTTCTGTGGCCAGCACCCTGGGCGTCGGAACGGCTTTTCATGTCGCCATCCCCCTGGCGAAGGCCGACAAAGCCCCGACAGCAGCAATCCCTTCGTCAGCGCCAGACGATGGAACCGGATGGGAGAGCTTGCGGCTCCTGGTCGCAGAGGACAACGTCACCAATCAACGGGTCCTCAGCGCTCTGTTGCAGCCGTTTGGCGTCGAGCCGCGCTTTGTCCTGAATGGAGAGCAAGCTGTCGCGGCTTGGGAGGCGGATGATTTCGATCTCATCCTGATGGATATACAGATGCCCGTCATGGATGGGCCGACGGCGAGCGCCCTTATTCGGGCCCGCGAAGGGGAGACCGGGCGCGGCCCCATCCGTATAGTCGCTTTGACCGGAGATGCGCTGGCTCACCAGATCGAGAGCTTCGCCGCCGCCGGCATGGACGGTCACCTGTCCAAACCCATCGACGTCTCCCGCCTGCTGGGCGTGATCCAGTCCGTCGCTCAGCCCGCGGGCGCCGCCTGAAGCGGTTGTGATCTTCATTGGATCGCGACGAAAACAGATGATCAGATGCGTCTGTCGCGGCCTTCCCAATACGGCTCTCGCAGCTTGCGCTTGAAGATCTTGCCGCTGTCCTCGCGAGGCAGTTCAGCGTGGAACTCTACCCTTCTGGGCACCTTGTAGCTGGCCATCTGTTCCCGAAGATAGGCGCGAACTTCGGTCTCCGTCAGGGTTGTGCCCTCAATCGGCTGGACCACGGCCATGACCGCCTCGCCAAATTCGTCGTCGGGAACGCCAAACACGCCGCAATCGGCCACGCCGGGCATCTTGTGCAGTTCCGCCTCGATCTCCGCCGGGTAGATGTTGGCCCCGCCGGAGATGATCATGTCCTTGGCGCGATCGCACAGATAGAGAAAACCGTCCTTGTCGAAATAACCGATATCGCCTGGAGAGATCAGGCCGACCTTTTCAGAGGCGCGGCGCTTGGCGTCGTCCCCGTGGTAGGTGAAGTCCGAGATGGTGGTGGTCAGCGCCACGACCTCGCCGATTTCGCCGGGGGGAAGGGCCTTGCCGTCGCCGTCGACAACGCGCACATCGGCATCGGGCATGGGGCGGCCGACCGTGCCGGGATGCGACAGCCATTCCTGGGACGTGCAGAAGGTCACGGCAGCGACCTCAGTCGACCCGTAATATTCGTTGATGACCGGACCCCACCAGTCGATCATGGCGCGTTTGATCGGCGGCGGACAGGGCGCCGCTGCATGAACTACGAAGGCGAGGGACGACAGGTCATATTTTTGCTTCACCTCATCTGGCAGAGCCAGCAGGCGATTGAACATGATGGGCACCATATGCAGGTGCGTCACCTTGCATTCATCGATGATCCGCAGAAGACCTTCGGCGTCAAAGCGCGGTTGCAGGATGACATTTCCGCCCAGCATCAGGCTGATCGCCCCATAGGCGTTAGGGGCGGAGTGATACATCGGCCCGGTTATGGCCGTTGTCACGTCTTGCGGGTGGGCGAGGAAGTCCTTGAAGCCAAAGGCGTGGAACAGGACCTGGGCATAGGCCTCGGCCTGTGCGGGGTTCGGCGGCGCCCGGCGAACCCCCTTCGGGTGACCCGTCGTGCCGGAGGTGTAGATGATCGCCCCTGCGGGCGGTTCGGGCGGCGCGCTCCATGCCGGGAAGCTTTCCACCCAACTGTTCCAGTCGATCATGCCGGGCGGGACCGCGCAGTCCTGCGCAGACAGACCATAGGCGCTCGCGATTTCGTAAGGCGTCTCCACCACCAGCACCGGCACGCCGTCCGGCAGAACAGAGCGGATGGAATCAATCAGGTCGGCGTGAATGATGATGGCCTTGGCGCCGGAGTTTTCGAACAGATAACGGGCCTCGGGCGGGGCATAGTGCCAGTTCACCGGCGTCGGATAGGCTCCGAGAATCCCGGCGGCGAGGCTGGCCTCAAAAAACGGCAGGTCGTTTCGAAGATACACCGCCACGACGTCGCCACGGCCGACGCCGATGGAGGCAAGGCCCGCCGCCGCCTTCAGCGCCCGTTCGGTCATCTGATCGCTTGAGCGCCTGCGCTGGCCGCTCATGACTTCGCCCATTGGATGACCTCCCCGCTGTCGCCATGTGCGGGAATAGAGCACAGGAAACCGCGCGTTCACAATCGCCTGCGAGGCCGATCCACGCGACCACGGCTTATAGATGTTGTCAGTTCTGGAGCGGCGCCGTCCCGACCCGCCGCCCGGTCACGTCTCCGCTTGCTCGCGGACGAACAGAAGCCCGGCAAAACCCAGGGCCAGCAGCACGGCGATGGTCGCAAACCCGCCCTGCTGCGAGTGGAAGATCCGCGTGCCCAGATTGACCATGAACGAGCCCAGCCAGACCGTTGCGGTGCCGGACAGGGCGTAGACGCCGAAAAAGGCGCCCGACTGTTTCGGTGGGGTCAGGCGGGTCAGCAGTGTGCGGCTTGAGGCATAATGGGCGGTGATGAACACTGCGTTGGAAAAGCCGATCAGAAGGAAGATCCATTCCGGCAGGGTCCGGAAAAAGGGGCCGTTCCACAGAGGCGGATGGTCGGCGGGGATGTAATGCCAGCCATAAAGGATCTGGGTCGGCGTCATGCCGATCAGGGCGATGATCCCCAATAGCGACATGCCGATCTCGATCTGCACAGCCCGGCGCGGTCCGACCCCCTCATCGAGCCAGCGGCCCACAAAACCGCCCAGCACCGCCAGAACAGACAGGATGATGCCGTAGAAGAGCATCTCCAGTGCATGCCACTTCATCACGCCGGCGGCATAGACGCCGCTATAGATCAGCACCGCCGTCATCCCGTCGACATAGAACATCCGGGCCGCCAGAAAGATGGCGGCGTTCTTGTAGTCGCCCACCGTTCGCAGCATCGACCACAGGGTCCGCGCGCCATTGGCGAACGCCCGGGCGATCGGAACACCCGACCTTGGCGCATCCGGCGTAAACATGAACAACGGGATGGCGCCGAGAACAAAGATCACCGCCGCCATCGGGGCCACGATCCGCTCAGGCTCGTGGAGCGTGCGCTGCAGGCCAAACAGGGGCGCGTGCGGCAGCCAGCCCCAATGGGCTGTGGCGGGAAGACCCGGCAGGGCGAAGGCCCAGGCGGTAAAGGCCAGGGCGGCCACCGAAAATGCGTTGCCCAGAGCCAGTCCAAGCCCGGAGGCCTTGTGCGCGGCCTTCAAGCCGGCCGCCCGGATCAGAAGCGAATTGTGCAGAACCTCTGTATAGGCGAACAGAACACTGGAGATCGTCGTCAGGACCAGTGTGGTGATGATGGGAATGCCTGTGTGGTCAGCCTTGACCCACCACAGACTGAAGGTGATCGGCGCCATCACGCAAATGATCAGGAACAGCCAGATCTTGCGTCCGCCGAGTTGGTCGATCGAGGCGCCGAGAAAGGGCGCCGTGACCATCACCGCCCATCCGGCGTATTGACTCCAGCGCGATATCATCTCCTGACCCCTCACCGGGTCGCCGATGACGGTCTGGGCGAAATAGGGCATGAAGATATAGATGGTCATGAGCACGACGAGGGGATTGCGCCCCCCCTCAAAGACCGACCAACTCACTGAGCCCAGGGTCAGGCGCCCATTGCCGTGAAGGTCCGCCTCGTCTCGTCCCGCCGAAGCACCCATGCGCATGTCCTCTGATGACGCGATTATGCGCGTTCTGTTGCTCACCAACCTAACGGGAGAGGAGACAATGACAAGCTCGGGTCCGTCGAGGCGCGGGCGATTCCCCGGTTTCAGTCCTGAAATCGCTGTGCGGGGCTAGTGAGCCGGCGCCGGGGTGAGGCTGATGACCCTTTCCGCATTGGCCAGCACCGCCTGGCGGGAATAGAGCAGGGGAAAGTAGCTTCCCGCCGCCCACAGGGGGAACAGGTCGCGATAATGTGCGCTGGACGGGTCGCCGGACTGACCGGGCGTATTGACCACGACTGAATTGTCCCAGGCGCCGACATCGAGCACCATTCGCACCGACGCCCCGGCCTGAACATCGAAGTCGCTCGGGCGGTAGCTGGCGGCCATCGGCGTCGCGCCGGAGCCTCCGACCTGAAGCGGGCCCACCGACATCTGTGCGCGCATGGACCCCGGCGCCAGGCTGGCGGCGGCAGGCGACCACTGGGCCCTGTGAAGGTCGCCCCAGCGCCAGCGCGACGAATCCGGGCCGAGCAAGGCGACCACGTCGCGCCAGGCTTCAGCCAGCGAGGTCTTCAGAATCTGATCACGCAGGGCCGGAGGCGATGCGCCAAACGCCGCCCCCGGATGGGCCAGGCCTTGGACGATGGCGGCCAGTTGCGGATCAGCGAAAGCCGGTCTGGCCTTTTCGGGAATGACCGCGGCGACGGTGGCCTGGCGCAGATGGCGGCTGGTCCAGACCTCGAACAGAGCGGCTTGGGCGCTGTCGACGCTCTCGCGACCGTCCCAGCCCTTCAGCAGGGCCAGGGCAGCGGACTGGTCCGGCGTGTCGCCCGAGAGCGTGTCCAGAAGCATGCAGGTCTGACGCGCCAGGGTGCTGGTCACGTCTGTCTGGATGGCGGTCATGTCGGCCAGTCCCAGCCTGGGCTTGGCGCGGAGCATGGCCTGGATTTCGTCGATCCGCGACCGGTCCGCCCACTCATAGCCGATATTGCGGAAGGCCTTCTGCGCGTCAGCAGGGATATTCATTTCGTTGGCGGTGGCGAACCAGCCTTGCGCGGGATTGCGCAGGACGGGGAACAGGTCGGGCCGCATCAGACCGCTCCATTCATAGCGCCCGTCGCCCGGCACGGGGGTCAGGCCGTCCCAATTGGGCCGGACGGGCGTAAAGGCTGAAGGACGCCAGCCAATATCGCCCGACGTGTCGGCATAGACGAGGTTCAGGGGCGGGGCGCCCCAATGGGCGTGGGTCGCTTCAAAATCGGCCCAGCTGCGCGCGCGGAACATCCATGCGGCGTTGAAATAGCCTGCGCCGCCCGGCTCGCTCCAGATGGAGCGCACGGCGAAGGCGCGGTTGGCCTTGGCGTCCTGACTGATCACGGGGCCGTGGCGGGTGAAACGCAGTTCGATGTCGCGATCCGCCTCGCCCTTCACCTCCAGCCGCTCATGGACCACCTGCATCGGCGCCCAGGCGCCCTTGTAGCGATAGGCGTCAGGATGGTCCGGCTCTGTGTCATAGACATAGAGGTCCTGCTGATCGGCGTAGAAGATGGTGAGGCCCCAGGCCGCCGTATCATTATGGCCAAAGCTGACGCCCGGCAGGGACGGCTCTCCCGCGCCGATAATGTGCAGGTCGGGCGCGCTGATATCGACCAGATACCGCAAGGACGGCACGCTGTGCGCCCGATGGGGATCGTTGGCGAGGATGGGGCGCCCGGTCGTGGAATGGGCCGCATCGACCACCCAGTTGTTGGAGCCTTCGCGCGTCACTTCGGTATTGTGTTCGGCCAGCCGCTTCAGGTCCGGCGCCTCCGCCGCCATGGCGTGACCGTCAAAGCTGACGCCGCCGGTCGCCAGCAGATAGTCCTTCAGCACGGCTGGTCCGATGGAGCAGGGGTCAAGGCCCTTGGGCGCCGCGATGGCGTGGGCGGGCTCCAGCGTGCGGCGCAGGGGCTCAAAGGGCAGGCCGCCCAGGCAGAGCGATCGGGCGCGGATCACTTCTGCGGTCAGATTGCCCACAAGCGCGTGGCTGCGAATGCGCACCACGTCGTCTGCGCTCCACAGCTCTGGCGAGGAATGGCTCAGGGCGAACTCCGGCGGCGCAGCGCGCGCGCCGGACCGGATCTCATTCACATAGGCGTTGACGCCTTCGACGAAGGCTTGCGTCCACCCCTTGGCCTCTGCGGGATAGGCGGCCCATTCGGCGGCCATGTCGCCGCGATAGAGGAACAGGCGCGACGCCCGGTCCTGCTCCGCAAAGGTCGGGCCGAAACTGGCCGACAGCCGCCCCAGTCCGCGTTTGCGCCAAAGATCGATCTGCCAGAGCCGATCACGGGCGGCGTTGTAGCCTTGCAGAAAGAACGCGTCGTGCGTGTTCGCGCCATAGAGATGAGCCAGGCCCCAGTGGTCCACCACGATTTCCGCAGGTGCGGAGAGCCCGGCGATCTGGCGGCTTTCGGTCAGGGCCGCAGGTGGCGCTGAGGTTGCGGCGGTCGCTGCGCCGGTCATGGCGAGCCAGGCGGCGGCAAGCACCCATCGGTTCGCTTTCATGTCGCCGCCCTCTTGCCCGGTCTTTTCGGGGGGCAGTTTAGGGCTCTGGTCGGATGTCGCAATAGGCGCCCGCGCCGTCGCATCCTTCGCCAGTCAAAGCCATGGGTCCGGACTGGGCGGCGGGTGTTTGAAACCCCGCCGAGCGCCTGCGTCGTTGCGCGGCGCTCAACGGGCAGTCTGACCGAGAAACTGAGTGATCGCCAAAATCAGGCTGGGATCGCTGACGGCGCTGATGTGGTCCCCGTTCACGATGGCCGCCTCTCCCTTTTCCAGTAGAGAGGCGAGGGCGGTCGGCGAGCCGTTGTCGCTGTCACGATCGCCGCTCACCACCAGGGTGGGGACTGGGATTGCGGCCAGGTCGTCCCGGCTTGTCGGGGCGAACGACGCCAGGACGCCCAGCAAGGCGTCCGCCTTCAGACCGCGGGCCGCGATCATCGCCTGGATGACCCGACCTGAGCGAGGGTCCGCCGCCGCCTCGCCGTGTCGGATGCCGTCCTCGAACATGGCGGCGCGCGCACCCGCCTGCATGATCCCGGTGTCGCCCATGCCGCCCAGAACGGCGCGACCCGGCCGAGAGCCGCGGACCATCATTCGAACGGCGGTCCGAGCGCCAAGGGAATAGCCAACCAGATCGTAGTCCGTCAGTCCGAGGTGCGACAACAATGTCTCCTGATCGAGCGCCAGGGTGTCGGGTCGCCAAAATGACAGTTCGGTCGGCGCATCAGACGCGCCATGTCCTCTCAGGTCAGGCATGATGACCTGGCGACCGGTGGACGCTATGGCGTCTGCAATACCCGTCTGGATCCAGTTGGTGTTGGCGTCGGCGAGAAAGCCGTGGATCGCCAGTGTCGGACGGCCGGTCCCGATGGTCGTGAAGGCGATCATCTGACCGTCAAAGCTCGTGAAGCGCTGCGTCTCGCTCATCCGTTCCTCCACCGACCACCGTTTTGTTTTGGGCCGTTTGCACAGAACCGCATTTTAGGCCCAAATGCATCCGCTTGTGACCGGAAAGCTCTGTTCGGGGGCGCCCGAAAAAAGATATGCCCGACGGCGTCGTCACGTCTCTGGAGCTTGTCCTATGGATTTAGGGGTCTGCTACTATCCGGAGCAATGGCCGCAGGAGGTCTGGGCGGAGGACGCCCGGCGGATGTCGGAAATGGGCCTGACCTGGGTCCGGATTGGCGAGTTCGCCTGGAGCCGACTGGAGCCTGAACCCGGCCTCTACGCATTCGAATGGCTGGACCGGGCGCTGGACATACTGCACGCGGCCGGATTGAAGGTGGTGCTCGGAACGCCGACGGCGACGCCGCCCAAGTGGCTTGTGGATTCGGATCCAGCCATGTTGGCCTTAGGGCCCGACGGCCAGCCGCGACGCTTTGGCTCCCGGCGCCATTACTGCTTTTCGAGCGAAACCTACCGGGCTCATTGCGCCAGAATCGTCACGGCTCTGGCCGAGCGATATGGCGGGCACCCCGCCGTTTTAGCTTGGCAGACGGACAATGAATACGGTTGCCACAACACCACGATCAGCTATTCTGCCGCCGCCGCTCGCAGGTTCCGTCTCTGGCTTCAGACGCGTTACGCAGATATCGCCGCTTTGAACAGGGCGTGGGGCGCCGTCTTCTGGTCTCAGGAATATCGCTCATTCGACGAGATTGATCCGCCGAGCCAAACCGTGACCGAGGCCAATCCAAGTCATCGGCTGGACTATAACCGGTTTGCCTCAGATGAGGTGGCCGGCTTCAACAGGCTTCAGACCGATATACTGCGACGCCTGTCGCCAGGCCGTGATGTGATCCATAATTTCATGGGTTTCTACACTGAATTTGACCACTTCGCCGTCGGCGCAGACCTCGATGTGGCGTCATGGGACAGCTACCCCCTCGGCTTTCTGGAGGATTTCTGGTTTTCCGCTGACGAGAAGCGCCGCTACCTGCGTCAAGGGCATCCGGACGTTTCGGCCTTTCACCATGACCTCTATCGGGGATGCGGCCGAGGGCGTTGGTGGGTGATGGAGCAACAGCCCGGACCGGTAAACTGGGCGGGACACAATCCGGCGCCCTTGCCGGGGATGGTGCGAATGTGGACCTGGGAAGCGCTGGCTCACGGCGCCGAGGTGGTGTCCTACTTCCGCTGGCGTCAGGCGCCATTTGCGCAGGAGCAGTTCCACGCCGGCCTGAATCTTCCCGATCGAACCGAAGATGTCGGGGCGGGCGAGGTGAGACAGGTGTCGCGTGAGATTGCCGATGTGGGGCGATTGTCCCCCTGTGCGCGGGCGGCCACGGCGCTTGTCTTCTCCTATGAAGCGGACTGGCTGACCAAAATCCAGCCGCAGGGCCGGGGATATTCAGCCCTGCGTCTCGTCTTCGAGGTCTATTGCGGCCTTCGTCGCCTTGGGCTGGATGTGGACATTGTCGATCCTGCGGCGGACCTGACCGGTTATCAGATGGTGGTCGCCCCGGCGCTTCCCATTGTGGATGAGGCCCTGGCGGCGCGACTGATGTCGCTGACGGCGCCCGTGCTTCTTGGGCCGCGTACAGCGTCAAAGACCGTTGATTTCCAGATCCCGCCAGGGCTTCCGCCCGAAGCGCTCAGGTCCATGCTCCCGATGAGGGTGACGCGGGTTGAAAGTCTGCGCGGCGATGTGGATCTGGCGGTCAGGGTGGTGGCGGATGGATCGGTCGTCCACGGGAAGGCCTGGCGGGAGTTTATTGACAGCCCCCTGGTCCCGCTTGCGAGATTTGACGACGGCGGCGGCGCCTGGTTCCGCCACGGACATTTCGACTATCTCGCGACCTGGCCGCAGGACGCGCTTCTGCAGCGGATTCTGGCGGATATGGCCGAGCGCGCCGGGATTGTCTGTGTGCCGCTGGATGAAGGGGTAAGGCTGCGCAGGCGCGGCGGGCTGACCTTCGCGTTCAACAGTGCGCCTGAGGAGCGACCCGCTCCGGCGCCGCAGGATGCGGACTTCGTCATCGGTGGACCAACCCTGGCGCCGGGCGGCGTCAGCGCCTGGAGAGGCGGCTAGAGCAAAATCCCGTATAATTAGAGAATTTTTTGAAACGAACCGGCGTCCGCTGCGTCGGAAAACTCTAGCGCCTCGAATGCGACGCTTTTGCTCAGGGATTCCCCATGTCCCTGACGAGGCCCGGAATGAAGAAGAGGGGCCAGACGACCAGCGCCGAATTGGGCAAAAACCAGCCGGGCTCGAACTCGCCCAGCAGGGCCCAGTAGCTGACGGCCATACCCCCGGCGACCATGGTGAAGGCGAGGGACAGGAGCGCAAGGGGCCGCCAGATCGGCGCATTTCGACGCGCCGCAGCGACCGCGCTCAGCCCGAGCGTTGAAAATGCAATATCAACCGGCAGGAATGACCAGTTCCACGCGATCACCTGAGCTTGGTCGTAGTGGGCGTACATCCAGCTGTGCGGGATCCTGACAAGTCCGGCCTGAGCCAGACCGGACAGCGTCCAGTAGCAGAGAAAGATCACATCCGTGATTGTCAGGGACAGGGCCAGCAGACGGGGCATCTTCATTCAGCAGATTTCCAGGCTCGGTTTCGGCCCGCCTCTTGGCGCTCGGCGACGGATCCATCCTGGTCGCCCGGATCATTATCCATCCAAAATATTATTCCCTTTTTATACTTTCAAGACGTCTGCGAACATTGACCTTGAGGGTCTGTATCCAGAGGCGAAGAACCCCCATGGGGCTGAAAGCCGCGCTGATCGTGACACGGGATTTCGTGCTCGACGCCCATCGATGTTTGTAAGGGACGTCAAGGGCGCGGAAGTCGAGATCCAGGCCGTTTTCGCAAGCCCACCTCGCGCAATCTTCCGACACCAGCATTCCCGGCGAAAAGCGGTCCCAGGTCCCGGCCATTGAATAGGTGGTGACAAAATATTCGAGGCTTTTGTGGCTGACGAGGCACAGGGCGGCGGCGATATAAATTCCATCCAGACGAAGGGCGAACAATTTCAATGGATTGCCAGGTTGCCTGTGTAATTTTGAGAAAAAACCTTCTCCCATTTCAGAATTTTCGATCCATTCGGACTCTTTGTTGAAGCGTAATAACCATGCCCGTTTTTCATTGAATATCCAGGAAATTATATCGAAATTGTCTTCCACTAATTCCAATTTTCCAAGTTTTGAAATATTACGCCTTTGCCCACCAAGAGTTTGACGGAAGTTTTTGCTCTTACTATTTAGCCAATCCGCCCAATTTTCCACCTTTGCCAAGTCTACGACGAAGGTGTCAACGCTCGATTTTGTCGAAAAAAGTGACAGTTTGGATATGGCCGCCGCCAGAGACCCCTCCGGATCGAGGTTTCGTGCATCAATAGAGTCGACATGCTTGCTCAGTTCACGCACGGCGGCTTGGGCGGCTTCGGTCCGATCTGCAGATGGCGCCAGGAGCATGCCATCATATTCCTCGCGTCCTCCCGCGCCCGGGCAGGCCGACACCCTTCCCCCCCGCGTCCTGGTGACGATTTGCGGCCAGAGGCCCACAAGCTTGCCATTGCTGTAAACGCATATAATAAGAGGCGAATGATTTCCCGTATTCATCGCCAGGTTGGCGTTGAAATAGGCCGGATGCTGCGCTGCTGATGCCGATTTATCAGAGTCATATATGTTTTCCCAAATGTCCTTAATGCTGGAAATCTGGTCATGTTTTGTCAGAGCTGTAGAATCGTATTTATTGGTCACAAATTCACCTAAGTGTATTTTATGTTTTAATATTGAATGCGAACTCAATTATTCTGACGCCGTCACCCTTCAGGTTGGCTCCCGCCCTGATTTGATCCAGGATGATACGCAATTCGACCTCGGGAGGCGCCTGAACGAGATGGGCGACGCCAAGTCTTGTCCAGTGAAGTGGCGGGTGCAAGGTCGCTCTCCAATGAGGGTCTTGTGCAGGGCGACCGATGGCGTGATTGCGTCGAACGCAGTTGCCCGTCGTCACTGTTTGAAATATCGCTGAGACGATCGGCGCGCCAAGCCGTGCGCCGGCGTTCGCAGGGAGCAGCACCATGACCTACGCGCCGAGCGGCCGGGCGATCTATGACGCCGATAGTCACATCATGGAACTGCCTGATTTTCTGAAGAAATACGCCGATCCTGGCCTGCGGGAGCTGATTCCGGAGGTCAGCTATTCCGCGTCCATCGTCACGGATGAGGAAGTCGCCGTGATCATGGGCCAGGGCGGCCGGCACAGCGCCGCGCATGTGGCGGCCCAGGTGGCGCTCGGCGACAAGCTGATTTCGGCGTCCAAGGAGATTCAGGCCCTGGGCGCCTTCGACAGCGCCGATCGCGTCACGGCGCTGGACATGCTGGGCTTTCGCAAACAGCTGGTCTTCGCCACTCACAGCGTGGCCATGCCCTTCTCGGCCAGCTCCCGACTGGAGCCGGAGCTGCGTTATGGCGCGGCCCGGGCGCATAACCGCCACATGGCCGATTTTTGCCGCGCCGATGCGCGCCTGATCGGCGTTGCTGTCATTCCGCTCGATGATCCAGCTCTGGCCATAGCTGAATTGGAGTTTGCCTTGGCGTCCGGACTTGGCGCGGCCTGGCTGCCCCATAGGCCGTGCGGCGACCGCTCTCCGGGCCATGTGGACTTCGATCCCCTGTGGGCGCGTCTGGCCGAAGCCGGGGTTCCGTTTGTGCTGCATGTCGGCGGCGCGCCCCTGCAACTGGCCAAGGCCTGGATGAACAATGGCCGCCCGGCCACCAAGGACTGGCTCGGCGGGGGTGAAAATCTGCGGACCAAGGACATCGCCCTGCTGCACGAGGGGCCGGAGGCGTTCTTGACCATGCTGGTGCTGGATGGGGTGCTGGAGCGCCATCCCGGCCTGCGCGGCGCCTGCGTCGAACTGGGCGCGGGCTGGGTTCCGGAATTGCTGCGCCGCCTCGACTGGGTGGTCAAGCACTGGAGCCGCAATGACGCCAACCTCCAGGGCCTGTCGCGCATCCCCAGCCAGCAGATGACTGACCAGCTGGCCTTCACCCCCTTTGTTTTCGAGGAGGTGGGCCGTTTCATCGACCAGTCGAACCCCGACCTCTACCTCTTCTCCAGCGACTATCCGCACATTGAAGGCGGCCGCGATCCGATTGGTCGGTTCGAAGGCGCCTTGGGCGAACGCAGCGAGATCGTGCGGACGAAATTCTACGCGGACAATTTCCTGCGCATCTTCCCAAGCGCGGTCGACTGAGGGGGTAGGCCGGGCAGGCGTTTTACAGGATCAGAACGCCATGACCCGTCCTGTCCTGACCAGATGGCAATGCTCATGTCGTATGCGATTCGACGTCCGACGACGACTTTGACCAGATCACAAGCCACTTCGTTGCGCCGTCTGACGGCGAGGCGTTCAAGGTGCTTCGCTCTCAAGGGCATGGCGAACCGTCAATTCGAGAAGGCGTCCAGCTTCCGAGATCTGAAAGCTCGGATCGGCGGCCCAGGTCAGCATGAAACCGTCAAACGCGGCCTTCAGAGCCGCCGCCAGGGCGTGGTCGCGGTCCGACGGGACGTCCAAGCCTCGCGCGGCGGCGAAGGTCAGCGCCGTTTCGGCGACCGAGGCGGCGTTCAGTTCGCGCAGAACCCCCGCGAGGGCGGGAGAGGACAGGGCCTTGGCGGCGAAGCAAAGGCGTACACGGAACATGTCCCGGTCCGCGCCGATGGACGACCGTGCCGAGTCAAAGAAGGCGGCGATCTGCCGATCCGCCGGTGTCTGTTCGCGACGCGCTCTGGAGCGGGCCAGATACTCGTCCAGCGCGCGCCTGAGCGTGGCTTCGAGCAGGGCGTCGCGGGTTGGGAAATGGTAGTGCAGCAGTCCGGGCGTGACCTCGGCTTCTGCAGCAATGTGCTTGACGCTGGCGCCTGTCGGCCCCGGATAGTTCCGGGCGAGGCCCGTGCCCGGGGTGAAGCCGGGGTCATGGGCGATGTCGCCGCCGCCCAGCCGGATCAGCCCTTGACCAGTCCTTCGGCGATGAGGCTCTTCGCCGTATCCAGGATCGCCGCCTCATTGGACCGTGGCGACCAGCCCAGCTCAGTGTGCGCCAACTGCGCTGAGACCGGGCGCTCCTTGTCGAGTTCGAACAGCCGGTCCTTGATGACCGGGTCAAAGTTCGCGCTCAGGCGCACCATCCAGTTGGCCAGCTTCGCCTTCGGAATGCGCGCGCCAGGCAGGTCGCGGCGGAGCACTTCGGCAATGTCGCTCATCCAGTAGAATGGACCGGCGCCAATATAGCGCTTGCCGGGGGCGACGGGAGATGTCAGGGCACGGACGTGCAGATCGGCGATGTCGCGAACATCAACAAGCGGCCATCCAAACCGGGGCAGGCCCGGCAGCGAGCCGTCGAGCATCTTCCGGACAATATCGATGGAGGCCGAAAAGTCGCTGCCCAGCACCGGTCCGAGCACGGCCCCCGGGCAGATGGTCACAAGCTCCAGCGCGCCGCCTTCAGTCTTCAGCCACGCCCATGCCGCCCGCTCTGCGATCATCTTCGAGCGTTCATAGGCGGAGGAGTCCGTGCGGTCCGCAGGATCCGACCAGTCCGCCTCTGTAAAAGGTTCATGCCGCCCGCCGCGCCCGTAGCAGACCGCCGCTGTGGACGAGGTCATCACCACCCGCCTGACGCCGGCATTGCGGGCCGCCGTCAACACCCTCAGCGCGCCGTCGCGCGCCGGCTTGACCAGGTCATCGTCGCTCTTCGGATTGGCCAGAGGCAGGGGCGAGGCCACATGCAGCACGCACTGACACCCGTCCGCCGCAGCGCGCCATCCGTTGTCCGCATTCAGGTCTGCGGCGAAGAAGGTCAACCGGTCCCCGTATGGGGTCAGCTTGGCCAGAGCCGCCCGAACCTGCGGCTCACGGGACAGGCTGCGCACCGTGGTGCGCACGGTCCAGCCCTCGTTCAGCAATTGGCCGATGCAGAAGCTGGCCACATAGCCCGATCCGCCGGTCACCAGTGCAATCTTTGTCTCAGTCATCGTTTTCACCCCTGCCTTCGGGGCAGTTGAACAGATTAGACATATTTTGTCCATGCTGTCCGGAGGGGGCGCTCAGATCTCGCAGGCGGCGCGATCCCGGTGACGGCCGTGCGGCAGACCCGCGCGGGACGTCAGACGCCCGCGCCCTCAATCATCTCAATGCTCAGGTCCCAAAGTCGCTCCGCTGCTGCGTCGTCGCAAGCCCAGCTGCGGACATGGGACCATCGCGGACTATCCGCAGTCGCCAGCTGGGCCACGTCGCAATCCTCGCAATAAACGCCGCCCAAGGCGTCCAGCTGCGGGCTTGTCGCGCACCAGATCGATGTGGCCGCGCCGGCTTGCGGCGACTTGAAGCTCGCCTGCACAGCCGCCGGAATGGTTCCGTCAGGGTTCTTCCAGCCCAGGGCCACCATCTCCTCATCCGGCAGATGGCGCTGCAGAGGGGTGAGGATGCCGCCTGGATGCACGGAGAAGGCGCGAACGCCGTCTGCGCCCCAGCGCCGGTTCAGGCCCAGCGCAAACAGGGCGTCAGCTGTCTTGGCCTGGCCATAGGCGACCCACTTGTCATAGGGATGCGATCTGAAATGGGGGTCGTCCCATTGGATTCCGCTGCGGGCATGGGCAATGGAGGACAGAGCCACCACCCGTGCCCCATTGGCCTTTTTCAGAGACGTTTCAAGCCGTCTGGCGAGTTCGAAATGCCCCAGATGGCAGACCGCGAACTGGTATTCCCAGTCGTTCCCGATCCTCGCCAGAGGGCAGGCCATGACCCCGGCATTGTTGATCAGGCCGTGCAGCGGTCGGCCGGACGCCAGATAGGCGTCGGCGAACCTGCGCACGCTGGCGAGATCGGCCAGATCCGTGTCTGCGATCTCCACCGCCCCGGACAGATCCGCCAGCGCGTCCCGCGCCTTTTCCGGCGACCGGGCGGGAACCGTCACGGCGGCGCCTGCCGAGACGAGGGCGCGCACCGTTTCGATCCCGATGCCGGAATAGCCGCCGGTCACGATCCAGTTGCGTCCGGTCAGGTCTGTTCCACGGATCACTTCCGCCGCCGTGGACTTTGCGCCGAAGCCTGATCCAATCGGTCTTTGCTGATCTGCCGACATGACGGGTGTCTCCTCCTGGCGTTCCTGATGGCGCCTTTAACGACAGTTGAGGCCATCTCACCGCCTCTTGCCAATGAGAATCGCGTCGGCAGGCATTGAAAATTCGGGTGACAGCTCCGCGTCGGCATGAGGCGAACCGTTGACGCGTTGATATAGGAAGTATGCTACGTATATTCTGGAGCGACGGCGCAATCATCGAAATTGCAGACGGACCAGAGGCGAGGCGACAGACGCAATTTCATTTGAATGGTGTTTGCGCGGGCGACAGGCGGCGACCGGGGGATGGACGAATGACACTTGGCGTCATCAGTCGCTAGTCTGACATGGGGCAGACGCGACAAACCCATCCACTTGTGACGATCATCGCCGGGGCGTCGGTTGGTGTGCTTTTCGAATGGTATGATTTCTTTCTGTATGGGTCCCTGGCAAGCGACATCGCCCGCCATTTCTTCGCCGGCGCGAATGAGCAGACATCGTTTCTATTCGTCCCCTAGCCTTCGGCGTCTTTCAATCCAAGCGCTCTCAGGCTGTGCAGGAGGCCTTCTGCTCTGGGTCGGATGTCGTCTGCGATGTGCGCGTGGGTCGGGATGTAGAACAACCCCAGGTCCATCCCGCGAAGCGCCAGTTCGGCGCATCGTTCGGCGGACATGATGTTCATTTCGGGCGGGATCTGGGAGATGTCGGGCAGCCCGGCTGAGACCAGCGGGGTAGAGACGCCGCCGGGCAGCAGCACATGCAGATCTATCGGCTTTTGCTCGGTTTCCACCTTGAGCCATTCCAGCATGATCAACAGGCCGTGCTTTGACGCCGCATAGACGCCGAGGCCGAAGCGTTTGACGGCGTCGGGAACGCTGAGGGAGTTTTCAGATCCCGTGAACATCATGCGCCCGCGGTCGCCCTGCGCCTCAAGCCGCGGCACATAGGCCTGGGCGAGGCGCAGACCCGCGAACATATTGACCTCGAACACGGTGTCGGCGACGGCGTCGAACGGCTCGCGCAGCATTCGCTTGTTGTGCGACACGCCTGCATTCGAACAGACCAGATCCACACGGCCCAGTCGGTCAAAGGCAGCCGCGATCAGAGTGGACGGAGCCGTCGGGTCGCTGAGGTCGCAGGCGATGGCGCTGGCCCCGTAGCCGATCTCCGCCGCCGCCTGTTCGGCGCCCGCCAGATCACGGTCCGCCAGCAGCACCGTGGCGCCGCGCGCGGCAAGGCCCACGGCCAGGGCCCTTCCGATTCCGGACGCTCCGCCCGTTATCAGAGCCGTTTTTCCAGCATGGTCGATCACGGTTATCTCCGGAAGGCTTTCGGCCGGGCAGGCGCTGACGGCGGCGGGAGACCTAATATCGGCGAGATTGCTGAAACATGGCAATCAACAATGTCGCCCCTCAAAGCTGAGCGCCGCACCCCCTTTCAAGGCTATCGCGAAACCGGCCCTTCCGCCGGGACCAAAAGCCGACGGGACGTGCGCTCGTCAGGCTCTGACTTTTGCGCCAGAATGGGGGCGTTCAATCGGGAGCGCCGGGATGCATTTTTGGACGCGTCGAAGCCTGATGCAGGCGGCTGGTTGTGCGGGCCTTGCCGGCCCGGTTGCGAAGGCTGGGGCAGTCGCCGCGAAGGGGCAGGTTGAGCTGTCGCTTGGCGGGCTCCTCTGCGACGGACCGGATGGGATTGTTTCGGCAGGCCTGATCCTCAGAGACGGTCAGGGAGTGGTAACGGCGGCGGGTGTTGCGGGTCGCCGTCTGAGGGCCAATTCAGCCCTTCCGCTTTGGCGGCCATTCGACTTCGACGCCCCCTTCAGGGTCGCCTCCGTGTCGAAGATGGTCGCAACTGTGGGCTTTATGCGGCTGGTGGACTCCGGGCGGGTGGGGCTGGATGACGACATTTCGATTCATCTCGGATTTCGGCTGCGACACCCCCGGTTTCCGGACCACAAGATCACGGTGAAGCAGCTTCTGTCGCACACCAGCAGCCTTCGGAACGGACCGAGCTATCCTGTACCGGCTGGACACGCCCTCGAAGAGGCCTTCGAGATCGGCGGCAGGCATTATGACGGCGGCGCATGGTTTGGTCCGCCAGACCGACCTCCGGGGAGCTGGTTCTGTTATGCGGATGTCAATTTCTGCCTGGTCGCTCAGATCATCGAGAAGATCAGCGGCGAACGGTTTGACCACTATATGACGCGCAACGTCTTTGCGCCTCTGGGGCTCGATATCGGCTATAATTGGAGCGGCGTGAGCGATCTCAAGCGGCGCGAGGCGGCTCCAGGGCTGAGGTGGCTGAACGGCGGCTGGACCACCCAGATCGACGCACTGGTGCCTGCGGCGCCAGCATCGTCAATTCCTCAGCCCAAGGCGGAGCCGCCGGTGGGCGAAGCCGACCTGGCCCTGGGCGCCAACGGCTTTCTGTTTTCCCCCCAGGGCGGTCTGAGGTTGAGCTTGCGCGACATGGACAGGCTGGCGGTCTTCTTCCGTTCGGGCGGGCGCGCAGGCGATGACAGGCTCGTCAGCGCGCAAACCGTCGACGCCATGCAGACGCCTGTCTGGACCTTTGACCGGTCGCATCCCAACGGGGACACTGGCGAGGGGCAGGGCGTCGTCGGCCTGTTCGGCGCCTATGGCCTTGCGGTGGAAATACCTCAGGGCGCGGCGCCGGGCGATGGAGACGCCTATTTTGGCGCGGCCTCGTCGCAATGGCGAGGTCACCTCGGGGACGCCTATGGCTGGATGACGACATTTCGATTCATCTCGGATTTCGGC
>CAIOJR010000009.1 GCA_903858685.1 uncultured Caulobacterales bacterium
CAGATCGTGCAGGGTCAACACAACGCCGAGACCCTGCCGCGCCTGGGCCCGGAACAGGTCCAGCGCATCCAGCGCATGACCGGGGTCAAGCCCGCTCAAGGGCTCGTCCGCCAGTATCCAGTGCGGCTGCGCCGCCAGCGCTCTGGCCAGCAGGGCGCGCGTGCGCTCCCCGCCCGACAGTTCCGTGACGCGACGCCTTGCAAAGTCTTGCAGATTCACTGCGCTCAAGGCGCGCTTGACCGCCTGACGATCGCTGTCAGCGGGGCCGAACATGCGCTGATAGGGAATGCGGCCAAGGCCGACGAGGGTCTCGACGTCAATCGGCCAGGCGACTTGCGGATTTTGTGGCAAAAGGGCGATCCTCTGCGCCCTAAGACGGCCGGGCAGGCCAAGCAACGCCTGTCCGCCCAGACTGACCGCGCCATGATCGGGCGTCCGAAGTCCTGCCAGACAGCTCAACAAGGTCGACTTGGCGGCGCCGTTTGGCCCCAGCACCACGGTCACCTGGCCCGCGCGCAGACCAAGGGACAGGCCGTTCAGGACCGGGCGGCCGCCAAGGGTGACCTTCAGTTGGTCCGCCGCCAGATCTCTGTCGGCCGGTGCGGGGGGGGGATCGAGCGGGTTCATCGCCCCTGCACGCCGCCGCGCAGCAGCACCATCAGGAAGAAGGGCGCGCCAAATATCGCCATCACCACGCCCAGCTTCAGCTCGGCCGGGGTGGGCAGGAGCCGCACCAGCGTATCCGCCGTCAGCAAAACGAGCGCGCCGCCCATCAGGCTCGGCAAGAGCAGGGCGCCCGGTCTCGCCCCCACATAGGGTCGCAGCAGATGGGGCGTAATCAGCCCGACAAATCCGATCACACCGCTGACCGCCACGCTTGCGCCCGCCGACAGGGCCACCGCCGCCACCAATATCCAGCGGGTCCGCCTCATGGAAACGCCCAGGGCGCGCGCACCCGTCTCGCCCAGCGTCAGCGCATCCAGAGCCGGCGCCACAACAAACATCAGGACGCAACCTGCGACGATGAAAGGCGCCGCCAGCCTCACCTCTTCGGTGCTGCGGTCGGTCAGGGCGCCCATCAGCCAGTTCATGATCTCCGCCTGGGCCCACGGTCCGGGCGCAAGCGACAAGGCCAAGGCCGTCACCGCGCCGCCCACCGTATTGAGGATCACGCCCGCCAGGATGAAGGTGGTGGCGCTCTCGCTCCAGCCCGCCAGGACCATCAACACAGCCGCGCCCAGAGCCGCGCCAGCCGCCGCGCCCAATGGCAGCATCCATGGCGTCGCGGCCGTCAATCCAAAATACAGGGCCACAACCGCCCCCGCCGCCGCCATGGACGAGACGCCCAACAGGCCCGGATCGGCCAGCGCGTTTCGCGAATAGCCCTGCAAGGCCGCACCCGACACCCCCATGGCTGCGCCGACCAGCAGGGCTAGCGCCACGCGCGGCGCGCGAAGTTCTGTGAGCACCACAAATCGCGGGTCCGTCGGGCGCAGCCAGACGTCCAGCGGAATCGGAAACTGGCCCGCCATCAGCGAAATCATCGCCAGCACGATCAGCGCGCCCAGAAGCTGAAGCTCCAGCCTTGTCATGCCGGGGCCTCCATCCGGCGCCTGATCTGCGCGAGCCTGGGCGCAGTCTGCAGCAATACAGGTCCCCCGCACAGCAGCAAACTCTGCGGAAAGCTTTCAATCCGCATGCGACCCTTCAGGGCCAGCAGGGCTGGATGGCGCAGCACGCGGTCACCCCAGTTCGGCGCGCCGGGTCTGGGGGCTGCGGCGAGCAAGAGAGAGGGAGGGTCGCTCACAAGCCGTTCCAGCGACAGATCGGCAAAGTCGCGCACGCCATAGCGCGGGGCAAGATTTTCAAATCCCGTCCGACGCAGCATGTCATCAATGAGCGTGCCGGTTCCCGCGACGAAACCGCCGGTTTGAAACACCAGCGCGGGAACCGGCGCGCGACCGGGTTGCGGTGCGGCGCGCAAAACAGCCTCCGTGATCCGGTTTGCCAGCGCGTCACCGCGTTCCGCATGTCCCACGGCGGCGGCGACCTTGCGCACCTGATCGAGACTTTCAGTCACGCTGAGCTGGGGATTGATCACGAGTGTGGCCACTCCCGACCGCGACAGGGCGCGCAGGGTGGGACCCGCCGTGTAGCGACTGACCACCACCAGATCAGGCCGCCGGGCGAGCAGACTTTCAGCGTCGTCGCGCACGCTGGGATAGGCCTGCGCCTCCCGCGCCGTCGAGGCGACTTCAGCCTCATGCGACAGGGCGCTCAGACCTGCGATCTGATCCGGGTCGGCCACCCGCAACAGGATGGCGTCGATACAGGGAAACAGGGAAATGACCCTTCGGGGCGGCGAGCGCCGCGCCTGAGCCAGGCTCTGCGAGGCGACCGCCAGCAGACATGCGCCCGCCATCGCCGATCTTCGCGTCACGCCTGACGTCACACATCGCTCCCCTGCTTTCCAGGACCACGCCCAGACCGCGCCGGACAGTCTGGGCAGAGCCCCTCTAACAGGTTTTTGCGGGCGACGCAGTGTTCGCCCTGCCTCAGCGCCAGACCACCGGGAAATCGGAATGGAAGGTGTCCAGCCAGCCGACGAACCGGTCGAACACCGCCACATCGCCCTGCGCCTTCACCCCGCCCAGCTGAATCCGATCCGCCAGCTTCAAAGGCGCGAATGCGACCATCAGGAACTCCTGTCGCGGCATGGACAGGGTCAGGTCTGCCGGTCCTTCGCCCGGCAGAGGCCTGTCCGTGGCCACCAGCACGCCATGGCGCACGGTCAGGCGAAAATGCTCGCCGCGATCTGTAAAGGTCACATCAATGGCGGCGCGGCCCTCGCCCACCTTGTCCGCATTCAGTCGTACGGCCAGAAGGTCCATCAACATGGTGGAGGGGGTGTTGCGGATGAAGTCCGGCGCCAGACTGACGCCGCTGGCGGAATGGAGGCCGTTCTTCAGCTCATCCGCCGCCGTCAGATACATGTTGCGCCAGAGCGCGTTTTCCGAGGCCTCGCCCATTCGCACATAGATCGCGGCCAGGGCCTTTCGCGCTTCGGTGTCGGCGGCGTCGGCCATGACCAGACGCGAGCCAAGTTCGGACGCCCAGCGAAGATCACCGCTGGCGGCGGCGGCGCCCATGGATTCGCGCACCTTGACCGCGCCGCCCATGGCGGCGACATACCGTGCGGCCTCTTCCTTCGGCGGATAGGGCTCCAGATGGACGGGGTTAGCGTCATACCAACCCATATAACGCTGATAGACCGCGCGGCTATTGAAGCTCATGGAGCCGTAATAGCCGCGATTGTACCAGTCTTTGGCGAGCGACGGCGGCAAGGCGATCCTGTCGGCGATTTCGGATCCGGTCATGCCCTCGTTCATCATCCGCACGCTCTGATCATGCAGATATTTATAGGCGTCGCGGTGATTGGCGATGAAGGCGTCGACCACGTCTCGGCCAAAGCGCGGCCAGGCGTGGCTGGTCATCATCACATCGACCTTGTCTCCATACCGGGCCAGGGATTGGGTCAGATATTCAGCCCAGACCCGGCTGTCGCGCACCAGTGCGCCGCGCGGCGTGAGCACATTGTGCATGGTCGCGTTGCCGTTCTCGGCCAGATCCAGCACGTGGAAGTCCGGCAGCCAGATATTCATCTCTGACGGCGCCTCCGTGCCAGGCGTCAACTGGAACTCCAAATTGACCCCGTCCACCGTGAGGGTCTGGCCAGTGTGATCAATACTGACCGTGGGCGGCACCAGCGTCTGGGTTCCGAGCGCCACGGCCTGTCCGATGCCCGATGTGATCTGCCCCTCCGGCCCCTTGGGCAGGAACAGGCCGAACTGATAGACGGCGCGGCGGCCCATGGCCGCGCCGGCGATGATGTTCTCGCTGACCGCCTGCTCGACAAATCCGGTCGGTGCGATGACCTGGACACGACCTGCATCCACATCGGCCTGGGCCACCATGCCCCGCGCCCCGCCAAAATGGTCAGTGTGGGAATGCGTATAGATCAGCGCCGTCACCTTGCGCTCGCCCAGGGTCTGATTGACCAGATCAAGCGCGGCCTTGGCGGTTTCGGTCGTGGTCAGACAGTCAATCACGATCCAGCCGGTCTTACCCCGGATGAAGGTTGCATTGGCCACGTCAAAACCACGCACCTGCCAGACCCCGTCCGTCACCTTGAACAGGCCGTTTCGCGACAAAAGCTGGGCCTGACGCCACAGACTGGGATTGGCGGTGGCGGGCGCCGGGCCTTTGAGAAAGTCATAGGCGGACAGGTCCCACACCACCCGGCCATCGGCGGTGGTGATCTTTGGATCCTTGCGCGTGGCGATGAAACCACGATCCGCAAAGTCGAAATCCTGGCTGTCCGCCCAGTTTGGCGGCGGCGATTCGGCGGCCTGGACCGCGCAGGAACCCATCAACGCAAATCCAGCAGCCACAAGGGCTGCGCCCGATTTCCAGCACCGCATGACTTTGGTCTCCCCATCCTGTTTGTTGCGGCGACTGTGAGCCTGCGCACCGCGCGCCGTCAATCGACACGCGAAACAGGCCGCCTGATTTATCCTTGCTTTTGAGCTGAAACCGTGGCTCTTCGCCCGCGGGCCACGCTCCCCCAACGGAGCGCTGTCCATCTGTAAGGATGGGAGACATCGATATGACGACGACCGCCGCCCCCGTGGCGAAACCGGCTTTGCGCCCTGCGCGGCCTGAATTCTCTTCCGGCCCCTGCGCCAAGCGCCCCGGCTGGTCCCCTGACAAACTGTCCAACGCCGTTCTGGGTCGCTCGCACCGGTCGAAACTGGGGAAGTCGCGCCTGAAACTGGCCATCGACCGCACCCGTGACCTTCTGGACGTGCCGGCGGATTATCGCATCGGCATCGTTCCCGGCTCCGATACGGGCGCCATGGAAATGGCCATGTGGTCTCTGCTCGGCCCCAAGCCCGTGCAACTGCTGGCTTTTGAAAGTTTTGGCAAGGACTGGGCCACCGACGTGGTCAAGCAACTGAAGCTGAAGGACGTGGACGTCCTTGAGGCGGGTTATGGCCACCTGCCTGATTTGACCCGCGTCGACAAGGACAGCGATCTGGTTTTCACCTGGAACGGCACCACATCCGGCGCGCGCGTTCCCAATGCCGATTTCATCTGTGACGACCGCACGGGCGTGACCATCTGCGACGCCACATCGGCGGCCTTCGCCCAGGCGCTCGACTGGACCAAGCTGGATGTCGTCACCTTCTCCTGGCAGAAGGTGCTGGGTGGTGAAGCCGCTCACGGCGTGCTGATCCTGTCGCCCAGGGCGGTGGCGCGGCTGGAAAGCTACAGTCCCGCCTGGCCGATGCCCAAGCTGTTTCGCATGACCAAGGGCGGCAAGCTGAGTGAAGACATCTTCGAAGGCGCCACCATCAACACCCCCTCCATGCTCTGCGTGGAGGACTATCTGGACGCCCTGAACTGGGCGGAGAACGTGGGCGGACTGGCTGAACTGCACCGCCGCTGCGACAATAATCTGGCGACGCTTGAGCGTTGGGTGGCCGCGACGCCGTGGGTCGCTTTCCTGGCGGAAAATCCGGCCCATCGCTCCAACACTTCGGTCTGCCTGAAGGTGGTGGATTCGCGTGCTGCAGCGCTTCCCGCCGCAGATCAGGAGAAGCTGGCCAAGCGGCTGGCGGCTCTGGTCGAGGCCGAAGGCGTGGCACTGGATATCGGCCATTATCGCGACGCCCCTCCGGGCCTGCGGATATGGTGCGGCTCGACGGTGGAAAGCGCCGATCTGGACGCCCTGACGCCCTGGCTGGACTGGGCGTTCGCCACGGCCCTGGCCGAACTGACACCGGCCTGAAGCCGTTCTGACGCCTGTCATTGACGAAGCGCGCGGCCCTGAACCGCCGCCGCTTCCGTCCCCCTGCCGACCATTCCCCCTTATCGCCACAGGAGCGCACCATGACCGCCCGTGTTCTGATTTCAGATCAACTGTCCCCCGCCGCCGTCGAGATCTTCAAGTCCCGCGGTGTTTCCGTCGATGTCAGGACCGGCCTGTCCAAGGCTGAGCTGCTGGACATCATTGGCGACTATGACGGCCTCGCCGTACGCTCCGCCACCAAGGCCGACGCCGACGTGATCGCCGCCGGCAAGAACCTGAAGGTCATCGGCCGCGCCGGGATCGGCGTGGACAATGTGGACATCCCGGCCGCGACTCGTTCAGGCGTGGTTGTGATGAACACCCCGTTCGGCAATTCCATCACCACAGCCGAGCACGCCATCGCCCTGATCTTCGCCCTCGCCCGCCAGCTGCCCGAGGCGGACGCCTCCACCCAGGCCGGCAAGTGGGAAAAGAACCGCTTCATGGGCGTGGAATTGACCGCCAAGACTCTGGGCGTCATCGGCTGCGGCAATATTGGTTCGATCGTGGCGGACCGCGCCAATGGCCTGCGGATGAAGGTCGTCGCCTACGACCCGTTCCTCACCCCCGACCGCGCGACGGCGCTCGGCGTGGAAAAGGTGGAGCTGGATGATCTTCTGGCCCGAGCTGACTTCATCAGTCTTCACACGCCGCTGACGGACAAGACCCGCAATGTTCTGTCGGCAGAGGCCCTGGCCAAGACCAAGAAGGGCGTGCGGATCGTCAACTGCGCACGCGGCGGTCTGGTGGATGAGGAGGCCCTGCGGGCGGCCCTTGATTCGGGCCAGGTCGGCGGCGCCGCCTTCGACGTGTTCGTCAAGGAGCCCGCCAAGGAAAACGTCCTGTTCGGCGCCCCCAATTTCATCGCCACGCCGCACCTTGGCGCTTCCACCTCTGAAGCTCAGGAGAATGTCGCCTTGCAGGTCGCTGAACAGATGAGCGACTATCTGCTGACGGGCGCGGTCTCCAACGCCCTGAACAGCCCGTCCGTCTCAGCCGACGAAGCGCCGAAGCTGAAGCCCTTCGTGCAACTGGCTGAGAAGCTGGGCGCCTTTGCGGGCCAGATGGTGGATGGCGGCCTGACCTCCATCGAACTGACCTATATTGGCGAAGTGGCCAAGCTGAACGTCAAGCCGTTGACCGCCACGGCTCTGGCGGGGGTTCTGCGTCCCATGCTGGCGGAGGTGAACATGGTCTCCGCGCCGGGCATTGCCGCGGCGCGCGGAGTGACCGTGACCGAGAGCAAGCAGGAATTGTCGCCGGTCTATGACAGCTTGGTGCGGATCACGCTGACGGCCGACGGCGCCCAGCGCGCCTTCGCCGGCACCGTGATCGCCGGTCAGCCCCGCATCGTCGAAATCAAGGGCATGGAACTGGACGCCCCGTTCGCGCCCGCCATGCTTTATGTCAACAACCTCGACAAGCCGGGCTTTATCGGCGCTCTGGGTCAGCTTTGCGCCGAAGCTCAGGTCAATATCGCCACCTTCAATCTGGGCCGCACGGCGGCGGGCGGCGACGCCATCTGCCTGGTCGGCGTGGATCTGGCGTTGAGCGACAGCCAGCTTGGCGCAGTGGCGGCCCTGCCGCACGTTAAGGAAGTCCGTGTTCTCAGCTTCTAGGCCTTGTATCTGTGGCGCCGACCCTTGGTCTGACGATGAAAACGCCCCATAAGGGCGCAGGCTTGTTTCAGGTTTGGGGGTCGGCGACCATGCGATATGGCGCGTGTCTGGCTGCAATCGCAGCATCTATCGTCTTGGGCGGAGCGGGCGCAGCCTCTGCGGCCGATGTTCTGGCGGGCGTCTATGCGCACGACCTGGGACCGGCGTCTCGCGAAAATGGCGAAGACATTCTGGTCGGCTGGCGTTCCGATCAGCTGGGCTGGCTCAAGATCCTTGGACGCCCTTCGGCCTATGTGACCGCAGCGGCCAATACAGACGTCTCCACCGACTGGCTGGTCACCGGCGTCGCGTGGAAATTCAAGGTCTATGACAAGATCTATGTCCGCCCCAATTTCGGCATCGGTTACACGACCGGCAAGGCGAGCCGGCCATCGGTGACCCAGCCGGGCCTGACGCCTGCCCAGGTCGCCAGCCGTCTGCATCTCTATGAGACCCGAATCAGTTTCGGCACGCACTGGCAGTTCAATCCGGGCCTGAGCGCAGGCTACCAGATCAATGATCGCCTCGCCGCTGAGCTGTCCTATGAACACCTCTCCAATGGGCAGATCCTGCACCAGGGAGACAATGAAGGTCTTGACGACGTGGGCGTGCGACTGGTTTACGCCTACTAACGGCGGCGGCGGAGCCATCCCGCCCGCCGGCTATTGTGAGCCACGCCTCGTGGCCGAGTCCTGTCGAAGGGCTTCGAGGCGCATCCCGGGCAGGTGAGGACGGCTATCCATGGCCAATGTTGCAGTGGTCGGCGCCCAGTGGGGCGACGAGGGCAAGGGCAAGATCGTTGACTGGTTGTCCAATCGCGCCGACGTGGTCGTGCGCTTTCAGGGCGGCCATAATGCAGGCCACACCCTGGTTGTCGGCGAGAAGGTCTACAAGCTGTCGCTGCTGCCGTCGGGGGTGGTTCAGGGCAAGCTGTCCGTGATCGGCAATGGCGTCGTGGTCGATCCCTGGGCCCTGCTGGACGAGATTGGCCGAATCACGGCTCAGGGCGTCGCAATCGGTCCTGACCTTCTCGTCTTGGCCGACAATGCCTGCCTGATCCTTCCGCTTCATCGCGACCTGGATGCCGCGCGTGAAGCTCAGGCCGGCGTCGCCAAGATCGGCACCACCGGTCGCGGCATAGGCCCAGCCTATGAGGACAAGGTCGGCCGTCGCGCCATTCGCGTCGCCGACCTGGCTGACCCGGCGGCTTTGGAAGCCAAGATTGAACGCCTTCTGGCCCACCATCAGGCCCTGCGCCGCGGCCTCAACATTCCAGAGGCCGACGGTGCGGAACTGCTCACGGCCCTGACCGATATCGCCTCGAAGATCCTGCCCTATGCCCGCCCGGCCTGGCGCCTGCTGGACGAGGTTCGACGCTCGGGCAAGCGGGTCCTGTTCGAGGGCGCCCAGGGCGCGCTGCTCGATGTCGACCATGGCACCTATCCGTTCGTGACCTCCTCCAACACCGTCGCAGGACAGGCCGCGGCGGGCTCCGGCCTGGGCCCCCGCTCGGTCGGCTATGTGCTGGGCATTGTGAAGGCCTACACCACGCGCGTCGGCGGCGGCCCCTTCCCCACCGAACTGTTCGACGCGGACGGCGAACGTCTGGGAGAACGCGGGCATGAATTCGGCACGGTGACCGGACGCCCGCGTCGTTGCGGCTGGTTCGATGCGGTGCTGGCGCGTCAGTCCAAGGCCATCAACGGCATAGACGGCATGGCCCTGACCAAACTCGACGTGCTGGACGGCTTCGAGACCCTGAAGGTCTGTGTCGGCTACAAGGTCGGCGACCGGGTGCTGGACTATCTTCCCGCGGGCATGGCCGATCAGGCGGCCGCGACGCCTGTCTATGAGACGCTGGAGGGCTGGAGCGAATCCACCTTCGGGGCCCGCAGCTGGAAAGACCTTCCCGCAGCCGCCGTCAAATATGTTCGCCGGGTGGAGGAGCTGACCGGCGCGCCGGTCGCGCTTCTGTCCACCTCGCCTGAACGCGACGACACCATCCTGATGCGCGACCCGTTCGAGGGATAGGTGAACACCGACCTGCCCGGTTCAGTTCATGCTGGACCGGGCAGGACAGTTCAGGTCAGTGCACCTGAGCCTTGGTGATCTCCAGCCTGGACTCGCCGGAGCGGGCGACAACGACGTCGCCGTCTTTCAGGTCCCCCGCCAGAACCTTGCGGGCGATGGGGTCCACCAGCTCCTTCTGGATCACGCGCTTCAAGGGGCGCGCGCCATAGACCGGATCATAACCCCGCTCGCCCAGCCAGTGCAGGGCCGAAGGCTCCACCGACAGGGTCATGCGGCGATCCGCCAGCAGCTTTTCCAGACGTGACAGCTGGATGGTGACGATGGAATCCATCTGGGACCGGCCAAGGCGCTTGAACAGGATGATTTCATCCACCCGGTTCAGGAACTCCGGCCGGAAGTGACGACGCACCACCTCCATGACCATGGGACGAACCTCCTCGACATCCTCGCCCTCGACCTGACCGGCCAGGAACTCCGAGCCCAGATTGGACGTCATGATCAGCAGGGTGTTGCGGAAGTCGACAGTACGGCCCTGTCCATCTGTCAGGCGACCATCATCGAGCACCTGCAGCAGCACATTGAACACGTCCGGATGCGCCTTCTCCACTTCGTCGAACAGCACGACCTGATAGGGTCTGCGCCGCACGGCTTCGGTCAGAGCGCCGCCCTCGTCATAGCCGACATAGCCGGGAGGCGCCCCGATCATGCGGCTGACAGAGTGCTTTTCCATATATTCGCTCATGTCGAGACGGGTGATCGCCGCGTCGTCATCGAACAGGAACTCCGCCAGGGCCTTGGTCAGTTCGGTCTTGCCCACGCCCGTCGGGCCAAGAAACAGGAAGGAGCCGATCGGGCGATTGGGATCGTTCAGCCCGGCTCGGGCGCGACGCACCGCATCTGCCACCGCCTCCAGGGCCTCTTCCTGTCCCACGACGCGACCGCGCAGCTTGTCCTCCATCTGAAGCAGCTTGCCCTTTTCGCCTTCCAGCATCTTTTCGACCGGCACGCCGGTCCAGCGGGAGACCACGCCCGCAATCTGTTCAGCGTCCACCACCTCAGGCGCCATCTGGCCGCCCTGATCCGCCGCCTGAGCCGTCTCCTCGGCCTCAGCCAGTTGGCGCTCGACCAGAGGGATCTGGCCATAGAGAATCTCCGAGGCCCTTTGCAGGTCGCCGCGACGCTGCGCCACGACCAGCTCGGCCCGGAGCCGGTCGAGCGATTCGCGCGCAGACGCCGCGACGCCCAGCTTTGACTTTTCCGCTTTCCAGCGGGCTGTCATCGCGTCCGACTGGCTCTCCAATTCGCCAAGCTCGACCTCCAGCTTCTCCAGACGCGCCTTGGAGCCAGCGTCGGTCTCCTTGCGAAGCGCCTCGCGTTCAATCTTCAACTGCACGAGGCGGCGGTCGATTTCATCCAGGGCTTCGGGCTTGGAATCCACGGCCATCCGCACGCGGCTGGCCGCCTCATCCACCAGGTCGATGGCCTTGTCGGGCAGAAAGCGATCCGTGATATAGCGATTGGACAGGGTGGCCGCGGCCACAATGGCGCTGTCAGAGATGCGCACGCCGTGGTGAACCTCGTACTTCTCCTTCAGGCCGCGCAGGATGGAGATGGTGTCCTCCACGGTCGGCTCCGAGACGAAGACCGGCTGGAAGCGGCGCGCCAGAGCGGCGTCCTTTTCCACATGCTTGCGGTACTCGTCCAGTGTCGTTGCCCCCACACAGTGCAATTCGCCGCGCGCCAGGGCGGGCTTGAGAAGGTTTGAGGCGTCCATGGCCCCTTCGCCCTTGCCTGCGCCGACAAGCGTATGCATCTCGTCGATGAAGAGGATGATCCCGCCCTCGGCCGCGGTAGTTTCGTTCAGCACCGCCTTGAGGCGCTCCTCGAACTCCCCGCGATATTTGGCGCCCGCAATCAGACTGCCCATGTCCAGCGCCAGAAGCTTCTTGTCCTTCAGGCTTTCGGGCACGTCGCCATTGATGATCCGCAGCGCCAGGCCTTCCACGATTGCGGTCTTGCCCACGCCGGGTTCGCCGATCAATACGGGGTTGTTTTTGGTGCGGCGGGCCAGAACCTGAATGGTGCGCCGGATTTCCTCGTCCCGCCCGATGACCGGATCAAGCTTTCCGTCGCGCGCTGCCTGGGTCAGGTCGCGGGCGTAGCGCTTCAGGGCGTCATAGCCTTCTTCGGCATTGGCGCTGTCGGCGGTGCGTCCCTTGCGCAGGGCGGCGATGGCGTCTTCCAGCCCCTTGACCGTGACGCCAGCGCCCTTGAGCGCATCGGCTGCGGCCGCGCCGTCACGGGCAAGCGCGGTCAGCAGCCGCTCTGTGGTGACAAAGGCGTCGCCTGCGGACTTGGCGCCCGCTTCCGCCGTCGCCATCACCTTGGCCGTCGCCGGCGCCATATAGAGCTGGCCGGAGCCGCCCTCGACCTTGGGGAGCTTGGTCAGGGCCTGATCGGTGCGGGCGCGCACCTCGTCGGGACGTCCGCCGGCCGACTGGATCAGGGCGTGGGCCAGACCCACGCCATTGGGGCCGTCGCGCTCGTCCAGCAGAACCTTGAGGATATGCTCAGGCGCAAATTGCTGATGGCCGCTGGCCAGGGCCAGAGACTGTGCGGATTGGATCGCCTGTTTGGCGCGGTCGGAATAGAGTTCGATATTCATGATGTCCCCTCGATAGGCGGATATCCGCTCGCTGCCTTGATCAAGCACAGCTATCGGACCGCTCACACATATGTGTGACTAATTCGCCACACAAGGGTGCGATGCGACAAAATAAAACGCGCGCCAACCGGGGCTGGCGCGCGTTCCAATTATCGTTCTGCAGGGCGCCGGGGCGGAAGCTCCGGGTCGGAACGCCTCTATTCGGCAGGTTCTGCGTCTTCTGCCTTGATCTTGCGAGGCCGACCGCGCGGGCGCTTGACCGGCTCGCCCGCCTCAGCCACTGGCGCGCCAAGAAAGGCTGGCGCCTGGCTGACGCCCCCGTCCTGGGACCGCAGGAGGCCAGGATCGTCAGAGGCGACTGGCGCGGACGCCAGAGGCGTCAAAGGCGTCAAAGGCGTTTGCTGCACTGGCGGACGCTGTTGCTGCAAAGGCGTTTGCGGGATCGGCGCCGTCAAGGGCGTCTGACCTGCCGGGGCTGAAGACTGGGGTGGAGGGGCCGGGGCCGCTGAGGTGAGCGGCGTCGCCTGAGGCTCTACAACCGCCAGCGGGTCGGATCGCTCCGCGCGCGGCTCACTGAAGCGCCGGTCGTCGCGATCACGATAGCGATCGTCACGCCGCGGACGTTCGGTGCGCTCGCCTTCATTGCGCGGCCGATCATCGCGCGGGCGGTCATCACGGGGGCGGTCCTCGCGGCTTCGATCGCGGGATTCGTAGCGGTCCCGGCCATTCTGGCGGTCGCGGTTATAGCCTTCCCTCGGTTGTTGGTCCCGGGGTTGCTGATCACGATAGGCGTCGCGGTCCCTGCCCTGGCTGTTGTCGCGACCCTGATTATTGTCCCGGATCTGATTGTTCCGGTTTTGGGTCTCGCGGTTTTCGGCTTCGCGATACTGGTTTTCACGAAAGGCGGCTTCAGCTTCAGCGTCCTGACCCAGATTTTCGAGCTCGGAGCCGTCCGATTCGCCGTCCTCATCCACATCAATATCGAAGCCCGACGCGAACACGTCACGGCCCGTAATTTCGGATGCGGGGCGGGTTGGCTGCAGAACGCGCAACACCCGGAAGTAATGCTCGGCGTGCTGGGTGTAGTTTTCCGCCAGAACCCGGTCGCCTGCCGAGGCGGCGTCCCGCGCCAGCTGGCAATACTTGTCATAGACGTGCTGGGCGTGGCCGCGAATTTTGACGCCGTCTGGTCCGTTGGAATCAAAAGCCCGATTTACATTTTGACTGGGCTTCCCGCCGCCGCCGCCGCCGCCGGTATTGCCGCCGCGATTGCGACCGCGCTGCCGTTTCATCCCCTTGAAATCTCTCATCGCGCCTTGCCGTATAACTCTTCGTTGCGGGGTTAGGTCTGTGTCAGCGGGGAACCTGTCCAGCCGTCTGAACTGTTATGGTCTGGCTTGTGGTTGACCCGGAGTGTCGCGTGCCGCGTTTCGATACGCGCCTGATCCGGGATGGGTCCGCCTGTCTCAAAGCTTGCCCTTGCCACGCTTCGCGTTGCTGGGGTGCGCCCTCTGGCGTCGTATGTTTGGTTCAGGCCCGACGTCGCGGACTGCCCTGAACACCGACGATTTGAAGGAAGACGGTCCTGACTTAGCGAGTCGGACGCAGATTTCCAAGGATTTTCTTTATTCGGGCCTCCGCCCCGTCACCACCCGGTCACGCTGGCCCAGATCCTTCACTGTACGCACGTCGATTGCCCCCGCCGCGGTCATCATGGCTTCAACCGCCATCGACTGGTCAAAGCCGATCTCCAGCGCAAAATGACGCCCCGGACGCAACAGGCGCATCACCTCGGGCGCCAGGGTGCGATAGGCGTCCAGACCATCCTCGCCCCCGTCCAGAGCGATGCGGGGATCGTGCTGGCGCACCTCGGGATCAAGCGTGTCGATGACGCCGCTGGCTATATAGGGGGGGTTGGACACGACCAGATCAAAGCTCTGATCAGCCACGCCGGCCGCCCAGTCGCTGCGCAACAGGCTGGCGCGACCCGCCAGCCCAAGATGAGCGGCGTTGTCTCGCGCCACGGCCAATGCGTCGAACGAGACATCCACGCCCAATCCGCGCGCATTCGACCGCTCCGTCAGAATGGCCAGCAGAATGGCGCCGGAGCCGACGCCCAGATCAATCACGTCGAACCTCTCATATTCGCCAAACAGAGGCAGCACGACGTCCAGCACGGTTTCAGTGTCCGGGCGCGGAGCCAAAACGCTGGAATTGATGTTCAGCATCAGTTTCCAGAACCCCTGACGACCCAGGATTCGTCCAACGGGTTCGCGACGGCTGCGGCGGTCCAGATAGGC
>CAIOJR010000010.1 GCA_903858685.1 uncultured Caulobacterales bacterium
ATCTCACGACAAAGTACCAGACCGACGACCTGAGCAAGGGCTACCACACTTATGGCGTGTGGTGGGACGCGAAAACGATCCGATACTATCTCGATGACCAACGGGTACGCGAATACCCAACGCCTCCTCAGCTGAACCAGCCCTGCTTCCTCATCCTGAACCTAGCCGTCGGCGGTTGGGGGGGGGATCCGGACCCAAACGCGGACATACTGGGGGTCATGAAGGTTGCGTGGGTCCGCGCATACCGTTTCCAAAGGTGAAAGGCGACCCGGCCATGGCGTTGGAGCCGACCGTGGGCTCTGATCACCGTGTCCGGAAGGGCTGTAGCGAAGGACGGGTTGGATAGCCAAAGGCCCTGTCCCCGCAGGGCCCGGGGGTCGGGTTGACGGCTGCACCTGGCACGGCGACGGCAATCTTGGGAGCGACCGCCGAGGTCAGCTCCGCCGCGCCTCGCGCCGTGAGATGGGCGTCATCAAACCAAATGTCATTCCGCCTGAGGACCGCGTTCGCATCGATCATCGGGCCATACCCGCGATAGGGCTTCATGTCGGTTGGTCGGTCCGCTTGCCCGTATCCTGGCAGATACATGAACACCACCTTTGTTCCGGTTGCCTTTGCCAGTTCAAGGATTCCGTTCAGATAATGGAGGGGAAAATTGTACTCGAGTTCCGCAAATCGCGAACCAAGCACGTGCGGGTTCTTGGTTTGGACATGCGCCTCAGCGGCCTTTTGCAGGTCCGCTGGCGGCTCCTGGTGATCGCGGAACGGCGACAGGGCCTTACCACCCACATTCACGACCCGCGTGTTGTCCACAGTGGACCCGTCATAGTCCGCCGCAGACCAGGCCCGCTTCAGCCCGAAGGCTTCCGGCCAAACCGATTCCGCGGCGACCGAAAGCTGGCGATACGGAAGCCGAGCAATGTCAGGAAAGTAGTTCATATTGATGAGGAGTGGTGCCCTGAGGATGTCGCCTGCATCCGCCACATGGGAGAAGACCGGGTGGGCCTTGCGGGTCTCATTCTCGAAGACTTCCACGACCAGCAGCCGGACTTTGCGCGTGCGCAGCAGTTCCCGGGTGATCAGCCAGTGCAGGTTGCGGCCGTAGGCCGGTATGGCGAAGTTCGTGGCCGTGAGGCAGCGGCCCGACGGATCGCGAACCCCTTCTGCGGCGATGTCCTGGGCCAGGGTCGCGGCGTCGATCCCATTCATGGTGTGGGACGTGCCGATGAAGGCGATGTCCACCGGGGTCGTGTCGTAGTGGATGCGCTCGTACATCCAACCCAGACGGGCATAGGCCTCGGTGTTCATCGACTGCCACAGGACATAGCGGTCATGCGGCAGTAGCACCATGCCGATCAGAGTGATGGCGGTAACGGCGACCGCGACGACGGTCAGTCGGATCAGGCGTGAGAGCTCGGCCGGGTTCATGGGGATCTCAGAAATTGAAATAGAGAAAGACGCCGGGATCGGGCAGGCGGGCAATGGCAAAAGCCGCAATAACGCCCAGCGACAGGGCTCCGGCCAAGGAGGGCAACCGCCATGTGACCGGGTGTAGCAGGGGCGCGCCCTCCACCGGTTCGCCAGGCGTCGAATGCGGATATCGCACAAGTTCCAGCGCGCTTGGGCTGGCAACGGCCACGAGACCCGCGGCCAAGACGGCCAGCCAGGCTGGCACGCTGGTGGCGATGTCCGCGCCGGCACGACCCGTGGGATGGGCAGCCATCGCGGCCAGAATGCGTACGGCACCGTCAAACGTGACTGATCTGAACAGGACCCAGGCCACGACCACCGCCAAGAAGGTCAGCAACCAGGCAAGGGCCTTTGTCGGAAGCGTGCGGGCCTCGCCGAATCGGGCTCTCCAGAAATGATTAATGATCAGATAGGCGCCATGCAGCGCGCCCCAGGCGAGGAAAGTCCAGCCCGCCCCGTGCCATAGCCCGCCCAGCGCCATAGTGATGAATAGGTTCATGTGGCGCCGGAACTGACCGCTGCGGTTGCCTCCCAGCGGGATGTAGAGGTAGTTGCGCAGAAAACGCGACAGCGAGATGTGCCAGCGCCGCCAGAAATCGATGATGCTCAAGGACCGGTAAGGTGACGCAAAGTTGACCGGCATGCGAATGCCGAAAAGTAGTCCAAGGCCAACGGCCATGTCCGAATAGCCGGAGAAATCGAAATAGAGCTGGAATGTGTAGGCGAGCGAACCTAGCCAGGCTGCACCAAGGCTGATGGCGTAACCCGCATCTGCGGCATGGAAAGCTGGATTGCAGACCTCAGAGAGAGTGTCGGCAATGACGGCCTTCTTGGCCAGTCCCAGCACCAGGAGGGACAGTCCGACGGACAGGTACGATACCGGCAGGGCCTTGCGACCCATCGACTTGAATTGCGGCAGCATCTCGAGGTGGTGAGTGATCGGCCCGGCGATCAAATGGGGGAAAAAGAGGACGAACAGGGCGTAGTCGATGAAGCTCTCGGCCGGTCG
>CAIOJR010000011.1 GCA_903858685.1 uncultured Caulobacterales bacterium
GACGATGATGATCGCCCAGATTCCGATGATCGCAAGCTCACCAACTATCCGGGAATTACGACCGGCGCGCGCTCCAGCCTTGGCGTCTTCACCCAGACCAACCCTTCTGCTGTCGTGCGTGATGTGTCGTCCTTTGACGTACGCGAAGTTTTCCAGCCCGCCAGCGCCACCTACGGCGGAGTGAATATAAACGACTATTCGGTTTGGGATCTTTCCTTGGCGGCCGCGGGCGCACACCCGGACCCCAACGCCATCTATTTTGTTCTGACCTCATCCGAGGTCAATGAGACCACTGGGTTCCTTACCCGATATTGCGGATGGCACAGCTACGGCACCACGAACAGCGGTGTAGACATCAAGGTGGGATTCATCGGCAATCCGAACCGGCTTTTGGCTGCGTGCAACGTCAATGCTCCGGGTGTTTCCCCCAACGGAAATCCCGGCGTGGATGCGATGGCGAGTGTAATCGCGCACGAACTGGAAGAAACAGTCACCGACCCCCTGCTGAACGCCTGGTACAGTCGCTGGGGTTATGAAACAGGCGACCTTTGCGCCTGGACGTTTGGCGGTTCGCAAAAGCGGATCGTCAATGGCGGGACCAAGACCACGGGCGCCTATTATAATGTGACCCTGCCGTCTCATGACGGCGACCGTCGCAAGTATCTCCTGCAACGGGCCTTGGCCCCCAATTCAAAATGTTACGTGAACGCCACCGGACAGGTGCAATAGTCTTATCTGCCGGCGTCCTTGACGGATCGTGGCGTTCGCCTCAATCCGCCAGGGGCGTCGGCGCCTTTTTCTAAAAGCGATAAGGCCTTGCCAGCCAGGGTTTAACGAAAGGCCGGCGACGCCCTACCCTCAGAGCTTCTCATATAACCATTGCGGTATATGGAACTGACGCTTGTTCAGTATGGCGCCGAGCACGGATCCGCCTCCGGTGTGAATTCTTTCAATGAGGTTGCGCACAGACGCCGCCCGGGTGGTCTCGGCTTCCACGACGACGAGGGTGAGATCTGCGAGGGGGGACAGGATGACGCCCACGCTGGATCGCGCGATGGGGGGAGAGTCTATCAGGATCAGGTCATACTGGCTGCGGCTGCGTTCCAGCACCTGCTCCCACGCGGATTCCACAACGACCAGGCCCTTTGAGCCCACCGGCGAACTGACGTTCAGGGTCGTGTCCGCCACGCGGATGATGTTTTCGTTCGTCGACGACAGCAAGGTGGCGCCGCGCGCTGCAAGCCGTTTGGCTGCGCCGTCGTCGTCAGGATGAATATCCAGAATCAGGACGCGCGTGGCGGCCTGTGCGGCGGCCAGCACGGCAATGTCGAGGATCAGCGTCGTAACGCCTTCATCAGGGTTCGCGCTGATCAGCTGGAACACCCGGCCAGATTTCGGCGCAACGCTCAACAGCAGTTGCGTCAACATCTCGCCATTGTCTTTGGTGAGGCAGGTTGGGCCCGGCAGGCCGCCTGTGGCGGGACGCGGCGCTTTTTTGGCAATGGGAACTGCGAGGATCGCCGGTAGGTCGAGCTTCTTTTCAAGCTCGCCGGGCGTGGTGATGGATTGCGACAGGGCCGAAAGCAGGACGATGACGGTCACGGCGCTCACCATTCCCAGGGCGACACCCGTCGCCAGAATGAGGGATCTGCCGCTGTTTCCCTTCGTCGGCGGCTGCGGCGTCTGGATGATGCGCACATTGGCCTGAGACCGCGCGAGAGAGCTTTCAAGCTGAGTAAAAGCCGCGCGTTTTGAAATATCGAGCACACTGGTTTCGAGCAGGGTTCGCTGTCGGGCCAGATCGCGCCATTTGGGTCCGATTTCAACCAATTCCCTGACGCGTGCGTCCACTGAGGCCAATGCCGCGGCGACTTCGGCGCGCCCGCGTTTGAGGCCTGCAATGTCGCCCTGTGTCGACACAAGGGACGCGCTCACCTCCTGGTGCACAGTGTTGACGCCTCTTCGAACGGCGCTGATTTCCTGCTTCGGTATGCTGTTTAACTGAGTCTGAACCCGTGCAATCCGGGCGTCCAGCGTCGCGACCAGCGGATAGTCGTCGGTGAATTTTGCAGCGGCGTCACGGCGCTGCGCCTTCAGCGAGGTGAGGCTTTCAGTCAGGGCGGCTGCTTCCTGGGACTTTGTTTGGTCTGCAGAGAGCTCCACTTCGCCCGGCAGGGCGCGAAGCTTTGCGTCGAGCGCGCCCTCCCGACCGGTCTGGGTCGCCAGCTGCTGATCAAGGGTCAACAGTTGCGTGGCCAATGCGGCGCGGCGCTCCTGGACCGCGGTGAACTCCTGATTGAAATCACCAAGATTGTGTTCGGACGAAAAGGCGGTGAGTTGAGCCTCGACGGCGACCAGATCTTTTCGCAGACGCTCCTGCTGGGCCGTTACCGATCCCAGGTCGGACTCTTGCAGAAGGACCCGACGCCGTTCGATGTAGAGTTCAAGCAGCTTTTTCAGCACGTCTGACGCGACAGCCGCGTCACGGTTCTTCACGCTGAGTTCAATGATGCTGGACTGCGGCACGCTTTCGATTTTCAGGTCTCGGTCAAGGTTCAGCGCCGCGGCTTCAATTCCGGCCGGTGAGCCGCTCATGCCAGGATAGACGCGGCTGAGACCCACCGTTTTGAGGGTTTGCACCCGAAGGTCACGGGAGCCCAGAATCTCCATTTCCGCCCGGACGATTTCTGTTCGGTCAATCGGTTGGGGCGTGGTGGAGGCGTTCGGGTCGCTTCGAAGCGCGTAATCGTTTCCCAGGAGGACCAGCAGACGGGCCTGACTGACATAGCTTGTATGGGCGAACAGGGCGGCCGCCAACGCCAGGATAACCGGAACGAGGAAGCCGAGCAGCGCCTCCTTCTGAAACCGGAAGGCTGGCGTCAGCAGATCACGCATGGTCAACGGCATAACCACAGTCGAAAGACTGCCGCCTCGTGTAACTGGTCCAGCTTCGGTCGCGGCGGCTGTCATCGTTTGGTTGGAAAATCCACAGGGCGTATGCAGTGACTGGCGATTAGAGTTAATCGCGCCAGACAAACACATCCTTAACGTAGAGTGTTGTTCTTATAGGGTGACCGCAAAAGCGGGCGTTTTTGTCTATTGTACGGATCGAAAGCTTGTCCGGAGACTTCATGAGCATCGTCATGCGGCTGGCCGTGGTGGCTTCCGCGCTGTGCCTCGCCGCTTGCGGCGGCGCTCCCGCGACCCAGCTCGCAACGGGCGACAGGCCGGTTTCGTTTGCGCCCTGGTCCAGTGAGGCCGAGCAATATCGGATAGGCCCGGGCGACGAGCTTGCCCTGCGCTTTGACATTAATCCTGATCTGAACACCCAGGTGTTTGTTGGGCCTGATGGTCGGGCTGTGGCGCCGCTGGTTGCGGGCGTTCCGGTGGCGGGCATGACCGTGGAGGAGGCGAACAAGGCCTTGACCCTGGCCTATGCCTCTGTCCTGCGGCAACCTCAGGTTCAAGCGCTGATCGCCAATTATGGAGCATCGCAGATATTCGTCGGCGGCGAAGTCCGTCAGCCCGGCTCGGTCGCCATTCGTGGTCGGATGCATGTTGTCCAGGCGATCATGGCGGCGGGCGGGTTCCAGGACACGGCCCGGTCAGGTCGCGTGGTCGTCTTGCGCCAGAGTCAGGACGGTGGGCGTTTCATGATGCGAACTGTGGACATGCGGGCCATGCTGGCCGGGCAGGCCGGCGGCGACTTCGTCGTGCTTCCCGGCGATGTGATCTTTGTACCCCGCTCGACCATCAGCGAGATCGACCTTTTCGTACATCAGTACATAGTCGGGGGGCTGCCATTCACCCTGAGTTACAGCTATAATCAAGGCACGCTTCATTAGACGCCTATGGAAGATAAAATCTGAGCAGTGGGGCGGCGCGCCCGTTGGACACATGTCGCGGTACGTCATCTCTCTCATCGAACAGGCCATCTGGTCGCTGCTTAATCTAGGCGTCAATCTGACGCTGGTGAGGCTATTGGCGCCGGTTGAGTACGGGTCGTTCGTCTTCTGGGCCAATTGCGGTTATGTGCTGGCCAGTCTCCAGAACGCGGTCAGTGTAGGGCATCTGTTCGCATTGCCCTCCGGCGAGGCTCAGTCGGCCCACCGCCGCGATGTCGAGCGGATCATGCACAGTGTGACCTGTGTCTGGCTGTTGGTCGTCTTTGTGGGATGTCTGGTCGGGGCGCTTGCGCTCCGCGGGGCTGGAAATCCGCTGGGCAGGCCCGAAGCCGCCTTCTATGTGACCGCTTTTTTGCTTCAGCAATATGTGCGCTCGCTGGCCTTTTCCCGAGGCGCGGTGATGACGGCGGCTGTGCAGACCAGCGCGGTCCTGTTTCTTGGCGCGACATTGATCGCCACATGGTTCGCCCTGAACCGAAACGGCGACGGCGCGATCGCCTTGCTGTGCCTTGCCACGGCCTATGGCGTGGTTGGCGCTGTTGGCGCCTGGAGAGCGATAGCGCGCCAGATGTCGGGGATCACTTTGGCTGAACTGCTGGCTTACAAAGCCTATCTGATGCAATCGGGTTGGATATTTCTGGGCGTTACGACGACCGAACTCCTGGCCCGCTTCTATAGTTTCGTTGTCGTGGGGTGGTTTGGCGCCGCCTCGCTTGCAGAACTTTCGACATCCCAACTGCTGCTTCGGCCCATACCGCTGCTGGCCACATCATGGTCGATGGTGGCGCGTGGTGATCTTGTTCAAAAGCGCGAGGCGGGAGACTGGAAGGGAATCGCGCGCCAGACCAGACTGGTCGTCGCTGGCGGATTTCTGGTCAGCATTATCTGGACGGGCATCGTCTTCGGGTTTTGGGCGCAACTGGATGAGATCATGTTCCGCGGAAAATACGCGAACATCGCCTGGATGGTGCTGCTCTGGGGCGGCGCGTCTGCGCTCAGTTTCAGTCAGGTGGCGGTCAGCGCGGCCCTTCAGGCGCTCAAAGCCTTCAAGCAACTGGCCATCGCCAATGCGGCCGCGTCGGGGGTTGCGGTTGTTGCTATCCTGGTCCTGATCCGCCTTCACGGGCAGGGCGGGGCCATTGTCGGCACCGCTGTTGGCCAGACCCTGGAAGCTGGCGTCATGGCCATGATGCTATTTGGCATGTTGCGGAGCGCGCCGGTCTCTTCGGCCCAGGCTCCGACCGACAGGACCGCTGCGGACTGACGTCATTTCGATGTCGATTCCCACCAGCAGGATCATGGCGCCAAAAAGGGTGTTGGCCGTGAAATAGCTGCTCTCCATGAAATTGTGGGCGAAGAACAGCAGGGGGAAGATCGCCACAAACAGGAAATAGGCGCGCAGGTCGGCAGGAGCCTCCTTGGCCTGGCGAAGCAGCTTCAGGCCGCCGAGGATCCACCGGACCAGCAGCATAAGCGCGCCGGCCAACCCGATCACCCCCGTCGTGACAAAGAGGTCGATATAGCCGTTGTGGCTCTCATTGGTGTAGGCGTCAGGCTTGGCGAACCATTCATCGGTTTGCAGGCTGGGTTGAACGCCGGGATCCACATCCCAGAACGAGCCGAAGCCAACCCCGGTGAAGGGATGAAGAAAGCCCTGTTGAAGAGAGAACCTCCACACATCTGTTCGCTTGGTGAAGGTCAGATGTGAAACGGGATCCAGCGGATCCATTCCGGACAGAAACGCATAGATCGTCCACGCAAACAGCGCCGTCGCCAAGCTCAGCGCGAACACCAGTCCGACCGTCCACAGGCGCAACAGGTTCAATCGCAATATGCCGGCGAGCAATGGCAGGGCGATCAGAACTCCGATGGCGATGGCGATGCTGGTCTTTGACCGGCTTGCGACCAGCAGCAAAAAGCTCGCGACCCATATCGCCCACCACAGGGCGCGTCCCGACAGGGTCGGGCGGCGCAACGCATAGGGCGCGATGAGCATGCTTGACAGAAGCATTGCCGAGCCAAGCGTATTCTTGTGGGTGTGAATCGCGGCGAGGCCAAGCTCGGTCATGGATTTAGCCGGGGCGATGATCCAGGAGGCGAAGTCGATCAAGATGACAATCGCACACGCCATGGCCAGCGCCCGGTGCATGCGCCGACCATCCTTCATGGCCGCGCAGACGGCCACGCAAATGATCGCCTGAGCAACATAAAGAAAGATCCGACGCGATGATGCCGCGGGGTCTATCGCCCAGCGCGAACTGGCGATGAACCATGCATAGACGGCGATCAGGGGCCACAGTCGTTGCAGGATCTGCGGGGCCAGAGCGCGCTTGATCCAAAGGAGCGGGGCGGCGCATCCCAAAAGGGCGATCCAGAAATATCGGTTGAAGGGCGACAGCGGCGCCACGCCAGTCCTTGGATCCAGCACCGTGTCGTGCTGGTATGGGGTCGGTCCGATCAGCAAATAGAGAATCATCGCGATCAGGATCAGGGCCGCCCAATTCGCAGCCAGACCGTCCAGACGGCTCAGGGCCCGGTCGCGCGCGATTTCGCGTGCGGCTCGCCAGTGATGAAAGCCGCCGTCCGAGTCGGTCCGGTCGTCAGGCATCCATGCCCGCCCGGGCCAGGCCGAGTCGTATCGTCACGATATCGCGCGCGCACAGAACCGCGCCAACCATGCCCCGCACCAGATATCGACGCCAAAGTCTTCTGGGTTCCTTTGTCAGCCGGTACAGCCAGACCAGACCGGACTGCTCCATCCAGTTCGGCGCCGGGGCCAGATCGTGCGTCAGGACTGACAGGGAGCTGCCAATGCAAAGGCCGACGCCGGTCGCGCGACCATCGGCGATCACGCGCTGGCAGAAGACTTCGGACTGTGGCGGCCCCATCGCCACAAACACAAATTGAGCCGGATGGGTCGCTACGAACTCAACCGCTTCGGCGACCGCCGCCGGATTGCGGATGAAGCCCATTGGCGGGATGTGCTGCGTGACCGACGTCAGCCCAAACTGGTCAGTCAGTTTGGCGACCAGCTCCGGCGTGCCGCCGATGATGCTGATCGAGGTGTCGGGTTGGATCACGCTTTGAAAGAGGTCGCGCACGACATAGGCGCCGGGCGCGAACTCAAGCTCCAGACCCGCAAGTCTGCCCGCCGCCCGCAGGACGCGGCTGTCATTGGTGCTGATCCAGCAGGTCTCGTTGCAGGCGCTGAACTCCGCCGACTCGCGCTTCAGAAAAATGTGCTCCAGATTGGGCGTGACGAAAGCGGCGAACGGCGCGTCAGCCGGTCTGTGCGCCAGTGCGGCCACGGCGGCCTCCACGCTCATCGGCGTCAGCCTCAAACCTGCGAATCGAATTGGATTTGAAGCGGCCATCGGCGACGCAGATCGCGCGCTTGGCGAATACTCCCCCGGTGGGGGCATTTTCGACATGACAACCACCCTTATATTGTAACGAAATCGCTTTGTGCCATCATCTTCAATTATTGCAATAGAACAAAAGGCGGCATAGGTGTGTCTTGTTTCTGTGAGGCGCACCGGTGAGATTACAGTTAACGATCAAACGACTGATGGATGTGGTGGCGTCTGCTGTTTTGCTGATCGCGCTGGCGCCGCTATTTTTCTTGATCGCAGTCACCATCAAGCTGACTTCGTCGGGGCCGCTGCTCTTTCCCTGCGACTGGATCGGCCAGAATGGTCGTGCATTCAGGGGGTATAAATTCAGAAGCATGACGCAGAACGCCGCCGCAATGGAGCTTGAACTCCAGAGCCGTAATGAGATGACCGGCCCGGCGTTCAAGATCACGAACGATCCAAGGGTGACGCCCTTCGGCCGTTTCCTGCGGCGCTACAGTCTTGACGAGTTGCCCCAGCTTTGGAGCGTTCTGATCGGCGATCTCAGCCTGGTGGGGCCGCGTCCGCCGCGGGCGCACGAATATGCTCAGTTTACGGAATATCAAAAGCAGAAGCTCGCCATACAGCCGGGCATCACGTGCCTCTGGCAGGTGGAAGGTCGTCATCGGATCAGTGATTACGACGCCTGGGTGGAGCGCGATCTGGAATATATCCGGCGATGGTCGCTATGGCTGGATATACAGATCCTCGCCCGAACCGTCGTGGTCGTGCTGAAAGGAACGGGCGTATGAGCGCGGTCCCCGTGATCGAGATGAGCATCGTCATCCTGAGCTATGATCGCGTTCATCTGCTGCAGCGCACCCTGACCCATTGTCTGCGCCCGGATGTCGCGCCGGGCCTGTCCTTCGAGATCATCGTGGTGGACAACCATCCGCAGGAACTGGCGCGCGGTCTTGTGGAGAGCACGGCCGGGGCGACATCCACCCCCATATCCTATCTGGCGGATGCGCGCCGTAATGTGTCGATTGTGCGTAATCTGGGCATCAAGGCGGCGCGGGGGCGATACGTCGCCTTCATCGATGATGATGAGGCGCCAGAACCCGGTTGGCTGTCAGAACTGTTCGCCTGTCTGGAGCGCACGGGGGCGGATGCCGCCTTTGGTCCAAAACACCCGCTCTTTGAAGCCCGTCAGCCGCCCGACTGGGATCCGCAGGGCTGGATGTACACGCTCGATTTTCAACTCCCGCCCGATACACCGATCCACCTTTTTGGTCGGTTGAGAAAGAAGGGAAAGGGGCTGGGCAGTGGGAATGCGGCCTTTCGGGTGTCGACCTGTCTTGCCGCGCCCGAACCGTTCAGCGTGGCCTTTGGCGATGGCAACGGCGAGGACACCCATCTGTTGTTTCGACTGGCTTTGGAGAGGCGCAGGTTCGTCTGGTGCCCGACCGCCAGGGTCGTGGAGTTCATCGAAACGGATCGCACGAAATTCAGCTACATGCTCACCCGCATGAAACGGGGATCGCAGCACTATGCAGCGTCGCGGATCGCGACCAGCCGTGCGCCGACCTTGACCCGGATCAGGGTCAGTCTCCTGGGGTTGGCCCAATGGGTGGTTCACGCTGGCCTTTTTGTCGGCGGCGCCGATTGGCTCAATCCCGAACATGTGAAGAACCGGATCGGCATGGCCAAGGGGCTGGGCAAGCTGACCTGGCGTGCGCCGATCGGATTTATCGATGAAAAGGCGGCTTAGGCGACATGCGGTTCCGGCCCGACGTCTCGATTGTCATCGCAACCTATGATCGGCCCGACTCGTTATCGACGACGCTGAACTCCTGCCGGCAACAGGTGAACAGGCTTGGCCTGGCGATTGAAATTGTCGTGGTCGACAACCATCCGTCGGGCAACGCCAGAGCGGTGGTTGATGGGATGGCCCAGCGCTGTTCCTGGCCCATTCGGTATGTTTCGGACCTGACCAGAAACATGTCAGTTCTGCGCAATCGTTGCTTCTCGGAAGCCCAAGCGCGGCTGGTCGCCTTCATAGATGACGACGAGTACGCGGCGCCCGATTGGCTGGACCAGTTGGTCTCAGCCTTGCGAACCAGCGGCGCCCAGGTGGCGGTGGGGCCGCGCACAGCCAGCTTCGAGGGCGGTGCGCCGCCCGCCTATGATCCGACCGGCGCGCATTTTACCCGCGACCTGCATCTTCCGGACGGGCAGCTGATTGCGCTGACGCGATCATCGGGCAAGCCCAACTATGGGCTCGGCACAGGAAATTCACTGTTCGACGTGGCGGCCTGTTTCAAACCGGGCGAGGCGCCCATGCGAGAAGCCTTCGGCGACGCCGGCGGCGAAGACGCCGAACTGTTTGTTCGACTTCACCGAAGGGACTGCGCGATTGTCTGGGCCGCCAGGGCGGTGGTGACGGAGACCGTCGCATTACACCGCACGACCATTGATTACAGGCTGCTCCGGACGCGTCGGGAAACTCAACACTACGTTGCAATCTATCTCGACGGTGCGCGGCGACCAGGTCTGGCTTGGATCGAGTTAATGGTTAAGGGCGTTACGCAATTGTTAGTCGGTGCTGTCATAGTAGGCGCCAC
>CAIOJR010000012.1 GCA_903858685.1 uncultured Caulobacterales bacterium
ACCCCTTCGAAGTCGCCATATTCACAGTGCTTCATCTGGTCTGGCGGCGGGAAGATGGCGGCGTTGTTGCGATAGGCGTCGGGCATGATCTTCAGCACCGCCGCGTTCGGCGTGGGATACATGATGGTGTTGGAGATGTCGGCGCCGACCTGCGGATCCAGCAGATAGTTGATGAAGCGGTGCGCATTGTCCGGTCTTGGCGCGCCTTTGGGGATGCACAGGCAGTCCGACTGGATCAGGCTGCCTTCGCGGGGCACCACAAAGTCCAGATCGGGGTCTTCGGTCATCACCTGGGCGATGTCGCCATTATATTCGAGCACAATATCCACATCGCCCGCCAGCAGTAGATCCTGACCATTATCCTCGTGGAAGACGCGGATATTGGGCTTTTGGCGGATGTACATCTGCTCGATCCGGGGAAAGAGGCTTTCGGGCACATTGCGCGCGGAATAGCCAAGATATTTGGCGCCCAGCCGCACCAGGTCATCGGCCTCGTCAAATATGGCCATGCGGCCCTTGTAGCGGTCGGAATCGAACAGCCATTTCCAGCTGTTAGGCACGCTGTCCATCCTGGACTTGCGATAACCAATGCCCAGAACCAGCCATGTATAGGGGATGGAATAGCGCCGGCCCGGATCAAAAGGCGAGGTCTGGAAGGACGGCAGAAGATTCTTGAAATTGGGGATCTTGGCGTGATCCAGCGGCTGGACCATGTCGGCGATGCGCATCCTTGTGACGAAGTCGTTCGTGGGCACGATCACGTCAAAGCCCGGATTGCCGGCCCTCAGCTTCGAGAACAGTTCGTCATTATTGGCGAACAGGGTCAGCGAAACCTCTATCCCTGTGCGTTCCTTGAACCATTTCAGGGTGGAGTGGCCGGTATAGGTGTCCCAGTTGTAGAAGTTGATCTTGGCCTCTTCGCCATTGGCGCCCTTTGACGCCTTGGGCGCACAGCCCTCCAGCCCAAAGGACAGTCCCGCCGCCGCCGCCCCGGACACGCCAGCACAGGCGCCCAGCGCCGCCAGCAGCGACCGCCGTGTCCTGGCGCGATGTCGAGGGCTTGGGCCGTCAAGCATTGGTCAGGCACCAGTCCAGATCAAGACGGGTCACGACCTCGAAGAAGCGGTCCTGTTCCTGACGCTTCAGGGCGCAGAACATCTTCACAAACCGCTCGCCCAGATAATCCTTCAGGACGGCTGAGGTCTCGAACGCGTCTACGGCGGCGAACCAATTGGCGGGCAGGCGCTCCTGAGATCTGGCGGCGGCGGCGTAGCCGTCTCCGGTCACCATCGGGCCGGGATCGATCTTGTGGGTCATGCCGTAATGCACGCCCGCCAGAAGCGCCGCCAGGGCCAGATAGGGGTTGGCGTCGGCGCCTGCGACCCTGTGCTCCAGATGTCGGGTTGACGCCGGGCCGGCCGGAATGCGCAGCGACACCGTGCGGTTATTGACCCCCCAGGTCGGCGCCACAGGCGCATAGGAATTGGCCCGGAAGCGGCGATAGGAATTGGCGTTGGGCGCAAAGATCGCCATCGACTCGCCCAGCAGCGCCTTAAGTCCGCCGATGGCGTGGGTCAGGCCTTCGCCCCCCTCCGGCTTTTCGCTCGCAAAGATGTTGGGACGGGCCTCGTCCGCGACGCTGACATGCAGATGCAGACCGCTGCCCGCCTGATCGGAGAAGGGCTTGGCCATGAAGGTGGCTTCCATGCCGTGCAACAGAGCGACGCCCTTGGCCAGACGCTTGTACATGACCGCATCATCGCCTGAGCGCAGGGCGTCGGCCTTGTGCTTCAGGGTCAGTTCCACCTGAGACACGCCATATTCGGCGATGGCGCCTTCCAGCGGCACGCCCTGAACGTCGGCGGTCTCCCACAGGTCGCGCAGGAAGTCGCCAATATCGTCCATCTGGCGCAGGCCATAGACGCCGTTCAGCCTGGGCCGCGCGCCGGTGACCGAATGCATGGGCAGTTGCAGCCCGCCGTCTTCGGCGCGTTCAGCGTCCACCAGATAGAACTCAAGCTCACACGCCGTCACCGGGGTCAGGCCATCGGCCTTGAAGCGGTCAATCACCCTTTGCAGCACGGCGCGCGGATCCAGATCGCTGGGCGCGCCGTCCAGGTCGTGCATGGAGACCAGAACCTGGGCCATGTCGTCGCCGAGCCAGGGCGCGCGAACCAGCGTGCCGGCGACGGGCCGCGCCAGCATGTCCGCATCGCCGTTCTCCCAGACAAGGCCGGTGTCGTAGGAGTCCTGACCGGTGATATCGACCACCTGAACCGAGCCGGGCAGGAAGCGGCCATAATCATAGATGGGCTGAAGCTCATGCCGACGCAGGCGCTTGCCCATGGTCGTGCCGCTCATGCCGGTAAAGACGATCTCGACATAGGCTATGTCGGGATTGTCCTGCAGGAAGGCTGCGCACTCCTGCGGATCGGCGGCCATGCCGCGCTGGATGGGGGTGTCGGTGCTCACGAGGGCCTCAAGGTGATCGAGATGGATTTCAGGTCCGCATACTTGTGCAACGCATGAGGGCTGCGGTCACGACCAAATCCGGATTGTTTGAAGCCGCCGAACACCTCTTCGCGCGCCAGCTTCGATGACGGGGCGATCTGGTCGAAAAGGGTCGGTTCGACATGGGGGCCACAGGCGGAGACCTGATTCAGAAGCGCGCCGTCGCGCGGTCCGATATTGTCAAATGTCGCGCCGCACAGGGCTGTGACCGTCTTGCCGTCGATCGGGGCGAGCGAGGGAAGCGCCTGCGCCTGGGCGCGGGCGATCAGATCGGATAGGCCCCGTTTCAGCAGCATGCGCACTCCCGCCATCTGTGATCACTTTTTGACGTCGCGAGGGGCGTGTCAAGGCTCCTCGTTGTCAACCTCTGAGGAAACAAGCCGCCGCCGTCTGGCATCACACATATTGCGTCAGGATGCGCTGGTCCGGGCGCCGCTGCGACGTCCGTCAGACGATCAATCCCTGGCGAGTGCGATGAACTAAGTCTGGTTCGCGCCATTGATCTTGCCGCCGGGGCATGACACGCGGAGCTATGAAAAAGCCAAGGCCCATACCCGCCGAACCTTCCGGCCCCGCCTTCATCCTGACCATTGACGGCATGGGCGGCGAGGGCGAGGGCTCCGCGCGTCTCGATACCGGGGGTCGCGTCCATGTCGCCCTGACCCTGCCGGGCGAGGTTGTGCGCGTGCGCACAGCAGGCGACCGGACGGTTTTGGAAGAGGTGCTGGAGGCCAGCCCGGATCGTGTTGAGGCCCCCTGCGCCCATTTTGGCGCCTGTGGCGGGTGCTCCCTGCAACACTGGGCGCTTGAGCCCTATCTGGCCTGGAAGGTGGAGCGGCTGCGCGCCACCCTGGCCATGGAACGGATCGAGACGGACATTCTGGAGCCGTTCCTCGCCAATCCCGGAACGCGGCGTCGCGTGACCCTGCACGCCCGTCGCGGCGGGGCCAAGGGAGAGGCCCAACTGGGTTTCAAGGCGCGCCGGTCCTGGGATCTTGTGCCAATCACGCAGTGCGCCATCGCTGATCCGGCGCTGGTCGCCGCCCTGCCAGCCCTTCGTCGTCTGGCCCTGCCGTTTCTGGAATCGTCCAAGTCCGCGCCGGCCCTGCATGTGACCCTGACCATCACCGGGCTTGATATTGACGTGACCGGCGTGGAGCAGAAGGAGGTCGGGCTGTCCGCCGATGCGCGGATGCGGGTCGCCAGGATGGCCGCAGAGGACAATATCGCCCGCGTGACCCTGGCGGGCGAAACCCTTTATCAGGCGCGCCAGTCGGTTGTGCGCTTCGGCGTGGCGCGCGCGCCTCTGCCGCCCGGCGGCTTTTTGCAGGCCAGCGCTGAAGCTGAAGCCGTGATGGTCAAGGACGCCTGCGCGGCGCTGGCCGGGTCGCGCAAGATCGCCGACCTGTTCTGCGGCGCGGGCGCCTTCACCTTTCCTCTGGCCACGATAGCGCCGGTCATGGCGGTGGACTCCGCAGAGGGCGGCGTGGCGGCCATACGCGCCTGCATCGCCGGGGCGCCCGGTCTGAAGACGATCACTCCGGTGGTGCGCGACCTGTTTCGTCGTCCCTATTCCAACAAGGAGCTGAAAGGCTTTGACGGGGTGCTGTTCGATCCGCCGCGGGCGGGTGCGGCTGAGCAGGCCGCCGCGATTGCAGCCTCGACGGTGCAAAAGGTGGTTGGGGTGTCGTGCAATCCGGCGACCTTCGCCCGCGACGCCAGCCTGTTGATCGCAGGCGGCTTCAGGCTCGTCCATGTGCGGCCGGTGGACCAATTCCTCTGGTCGCCCCATATTGAGCTGGTGGGCGTGTTCGAGAGGTAGGCTGTGACGCAATCTGGCGCAGGCGAGGCGGAGCCGACAACGCGGCGAACCGGGCGGGCCTATCGGCTGGACGCCGGTCGCACGGTGGCGCTGTCCACCGCCAAGGCGGCCTGGTGGACCTTGAACGGCGCTGTGGCGCGCGCCGTGACGCGCCCGACTCAAGGGCCACGCGCACAGCCGATCGCCCCAGGCGCGCCCGCCCCGGATCGGTCCGTCCTGCGCCGCGCCTGGAAGGAGGCCTTCGCCAAGGACGCCGCTGACGTGCGCGCGGGGCTCTATCCCTCGCCGGAGCGGCTGACATCGCCCTTGCGCGCACTGGCCACGGCCATCGACTTTGTGATCGACGCCCGCGCCGTGGATCGTCGGCGCCGGGCGGGCGACGGGGTGGAGGTGCGTGCGGAGGTCGATGCGGCCGCCTATCCCGCCTATTACCGCCAGAACTTCCATTATCAGTCCGGCGGTTGGTTCAGTTCGCAGAGCGCCAATCGCTATGAGGCGCAGGTCGAGGCGCTATTTTCCGGAACGGCGGGCGCCATGCGCCGCCGCGCCCTGTCCTTGCTGGCCCGCGCCCTGCGGGATCGTGATCAACGCGACCTCGCCATTGTCGACGTGGCGTGCGGCTCAGGCGCCCACCTGGCGGACCTGAAGGCCGCCTTTCCCCGCGCCTGCGTTGTTGGTCTTGACCTGTCTTGCGCCTATCTGGCGACGGCCATGCGGCGCAGCGGCGCGGCGGGCGTGCAGGCCAATGTCGAGCGACTGCCCTTCGCCGACAACAGTCTTGATGCGCTGAGCTGCATCTATCTGTTCCACGAACTGCCGCCCAGGATCCGGCCTTTGGCGGCCGCCGAACTGGCGCGGGTTCTGAAGCCGGGCGGAGTGCTGGCCTTTGCAGATTCCATCCAGCGCACCGATGCGCCGGAACTGGCCCGGCTGCTGGAACTATTTCCGGCCTTTTTTCATGAACCATTCTATGAAAGTTTCCAGACGACAGACCTCACGGACCTGTTCGGCAAGACCGGACTGGTGGAGGAGGCGAGCGACACGGCTTTTCTGACCAAGGCGCGACTGTTTCGCAAAGCGCCTTAGCCGAACGCAGATCGGGAGGCGGCCTATGGGACTTTATGATCGCTACATCATGCCGATGTTGATTTCTTGCGCCTGTGCGGCGGGACCGATCATGAAGCAACGGGCCAAGGTCGTACCGGGCGCGTCTGGCGATGTGCTGGAACTGGGCATGGGCGCGGGATCCAACCTCGAATTTTACGACAAGACCAGGGTGCAGAAGGTGTTTGCCGTGGAGCCGTCTGCGGGAATGCGAACCCGCGCCGTCGCGGCTGCGGCCGCCGTCGATCTGCCGGTGGAGATCATGGACGGGGTAGGCGAGGACCTGCCTTTCGCCGATCACAGCTTTGACTGCATCGTCTGCACCTACACGCTCTGCACCGTTTCAGATGTGGCCCGGACCTTGAGCGAGGCGAAACGCGTGCTGCGTCCCGGCGGGCGGTTCCTGTTCTGCGAGCACGGACTTGCGCCCGATGAGGACGTCGCGGTCTGGCAAAGGCGGATCGAACCGATCTGGAAGCCGATCGGCGGGGGCTGCCATCTGACGCGCCGCGCCGTCGACGCCATCACAGCGGCGGGCTTCACCGTCGAGAAGCGCGACCAGTTCTATTTGCCAAGGACGCCGCGCGTGGTCGGCTGGACCGAATGGGGCGAGGCTCGCATCTAGCCGTTAGTACGACCGCGGCAGGTGCAGGACATGCTCGGCGACAAAGCTCAGGATCAGATTGGTCGAGATGGGCGCCACCTGATAGAGCCTTGTCTCCCTGAACTTGCGCTCCACATCATATTCTTCGGCAAAGCCAAAGCCGCCATGGGTCTGGATGCACATGTCGGCGGCGCGCCAGCTGGCTTCCGAGGCCAGCATCTTGGCGATATTGGCCTCCTCGCCCGCAGGCTGGCCCATATCATAGAGGCGCGCGGCTTCGCAGGTCATCAGCTTGGCGGCGCGCACATCGGCATAGGCCCGCGCGATCGGGAACTGGACTCCTTGATTCTGACCGATCGGACGTCCAAACACCTTTCGCTCCCGCGCATAGTTGGACGCCTTTTCCACAAACCAGCGGCCATCGCCGATGCACTCGGACGCAATCAGGATGCGCTCTGCATTCATGCCGTCGAGGATATAGCGGAAACCCTTGCCTTCTTCCCCGATCAGGGATGAGGCCGGAATGACGAGATTGTCGAAGAATATCTCGGTGGTCGCGTGGTTGAACATGGTGCGGATCGGCTTGATGGTCAGACCCTTGCCGACCGCTTCACGCATGTCGACCAGAAAAACCGACAGGCCTTCGGTCTTTCGGTTGACCTGATCCTTGGGCGTGGTGCGGGCGAGCAGGATCATCAGGTCGGAATGTTCGGCGCGGCTGGTCCAGACCTTCTGGCCATTGATCACATAGGTGTCGCCGCGACGCTCCGCCCTTGTGGTGATGCTGGTGGTGTCAGTCCCGGCTGTGGGCTCCGTCACGCCAAAGGCCTGGAGCCGAAGCTCGCCGGTCGCGATCCTGGGCAGGTATTGGCTCTTCTGCGCGGGGCTGCCGTGACGAAGCACAGTGCCCATGGTGTACATCTGGGCGTGGAGCGCCGCCGCATTGGCGCCGCAGGCGTGCACCTCCTCCAGAATGGCCGCCGCCGCCGTCAATGGCAGGCCCGAGCCGCCATAGGTCTCCGGGATCAAGGCGCCCAACAGGCCGGAGGCGGTCATGGCCTCGACAAAGGCGGTGGGATAGGCGCGCTCCCGGTCCTGTTCGCGCCAATAGGCCCCGGGAAAATCGGCGCAGAGCTTGCGAACCGTTTCCAGTATGGGTTCCAGATCGTGAAGCTCGGTGGTCATGGCGATGTCCTGAACGCGTTCCGCGCAAGGCGATGCGCGGCCGATTAGGGCTATCCCAGACGCCGCCAAACGCCAATTGGGGCCGTAACGTCATGCGGCGGGGCCAATTCGCAGGGGCCAGGGCGGAGTTTGGCGACGACCGGCCCCTTCGCGGTTGCAAAAAATCCCCAACCAGCCTAGTTAGCAAGGTTCTACCGACATCCTTGAGGATCGAATGGCCCGCGTCACCGTCGAAGATTGCGTCGAAAAAGTACCCAACCGCTTCAACCTGGTTCTGCTGGCGGGTCATCACGCGCGCGCCATCGCAGCCGGGGCGGAGCTTTTGGTCGACCGGGATAATGACAAGAATCCGGTCGTTTCCCTGCGCGAAATCGCGGATGGCGTGATCGAGGCCGGCGCCCTGACCGAAAGCCTGATCGGCACCCTGCAACGGGTCGATGAGCGGACGGAAGCCGAGGAAGAGGCGGAAACCCTGGCCCTGCTGGCCGATCCGCAGCACATGCATATGAGCGAGCAGGAACTGGTGCGGGCGTTGCAAAGCGACCGTGACGGCGGTCAGGAGGACCGGTACTGACGCCCCCGGGCGCAGACCCTCTCGCCCTTGCGGCGCCGCCTCAGCCCGAGGCAAGCGCCGAGCCAATAGCTGCGATCCAAGCGCAGCCTGAAAAATCCATACCGACGGGCGATGGCGCCAAGGCCAGAACCCGCCAGAGGTATCTGCGCCAGTTCGAGCTGATCGATCGGGTCAAGGCCTATGATCCGACCGCGGACGAGGCGCTGCTGAACCGCGCCTATGTCTATGCCATGCGCATGCACGGCGCCCAGCTTCGCGCGTCCGGCGATCCCTATTTCGCCCATCCCATCGAGGTGGCGGGCATCCTGACCGAATATCGGCTGGATACCGCCGCGATTGTGACAGCCCTGCTGCACGATGTGATCGAAGACACCAACGCCACCCGCGCCGACATTGCAGATCTGTTCGGAGAAGAGGTGGCCGAACTGGTGGAGGGCGTGACCAAGCTTTCGCGGCTTGAACTGTCGGCCGAGCATACGCGCCAGGCGGAGAATCTGCGCAAATTCATCCTGGCCATCTCGAAAGATGTGCGCGTGCTGTTGGTCAAGCTGGCTGACCGCCTACACAATATGCGCACCCTGCACTTCATCCAGAAGCCCGCCAAGCGGGAGCGCATCGCACGCGAGACGCTGGAAATCTACGCCCCGCTCGCGCGCTCCATCGGCTGTCACCGCATCTGTTCCGAGCTGGAGGAACTGGCCTTCGCCGAGCTGAATCCGACCGCGCGCAATGCGATCCTGCGGCGTCTGGATCAGCTGCGCAACGCGCAGGGCAAGGCGGTCTCGGTCATTTCCGGCGAGATCGCGCAAAAGCTGATGGTTGGCGGGATCGAGGCGCGGGTCTTTGGTCGCGAGAAGCAGGCCTATTCCATCTGGCGCAAGCTGCAACGCAAGACCGTGGCCTTTTCCCAGCTGTCCGACATCTATGCGTTTCGGGTGATCGTCGACACGGAAGAGGACTGCTATCGCGCGCTGGGCGTGATCCACCGGACCTGGCCCTGCGTGCCTGAGCGGTTCAAGGATTATATCTCCACGCCCAAGCGCAACAATTACCGCTCCCTGCACACCACCATCGTCGGGCCGAAGGGCATGCGGATCGAGATGCAGATCCGCACCGAGGCGATGGACCGGATCAATGAAGAGGGCATCGCCGCCCACTGGCGCTACAAGGACAAGTCCTACGGCTTTGACGCCGTTGCCGCGCAGGAGGAGGGCGGTCGCGACCCCCTGATCAATCTGCGGCATCTGGTTCAGGTGCTGGAGCATGGCGGCGACGCAGAGGATCTGGTCGAACACGCCAAGCTGGAAATGTTCCTCGATCAGGTGTTCGTCTTCACCCCCAAGGGCAAGTTGATCAGCCTGCCGCGCGGCGCCATGCCGCTGGACTTCGCCTATGCCGTCCACACCGATGTCGGCGACCGGGCGATCGGGGTGAAGGTCAATGGCGAGTTGAAACCGTTGCGCACGCCCTTGTCCAATGGCGATGTGGTGGAGGTGATCACCGGGCCCAAGACCTCCATGCCGCCGGATTGGCGCTCTCTGACGGTCACGGGTCGCGCACGCTCCGCCATACGCCGCCATATCCGCCTGACCGAGAAGGAAGAATTCGTCCGGCTGGGCAGGACGGCGATTGAGCAGGCCTTTGTGCGCGCCGGCAAGTCGTTGGCGGACGTCTCGCTGCGCCCGGCCTTTGACCGCTTCGCCACCGCCAATGAGGAAGAGCTGTATCAGGCGGTCGGGCGCGGTCGCGTGGCGGCGACGACGGTGCTGGAAGCCGTCTTCCCCGGCCTGAAGGATAGCGAACGCGCCGCCGCCGCCGCCCGGGTGCGGATCGAGGACGGCAAGGCCGCCAAGCTCTATGTCCGCGGGGGAGGCATGACCTCGGGCGTGTCCCTGCATTTCGCGGGGTGCTGTTCACCCGTGCCGGGGGACCGGATCGTGGGCATACTGCAACCGGATCAGGGCCTTGCGGTGCACACGATCGACTGTCCCCGTCTGGCCGAGTTCGAGGATCAGGACGAGCTTTGGCAGGACCTTCACTGGACGGCGGAGGCTGAAAGCCACACCATCAGTCGCGCGCGGATCACGGCCACGGTGCGCGATGCGCCCGGCGTTCTGGGCGTGGTCTGCACGCTGATCGGAGAGGCCAAGGGCAATATCGTCAATATGCGGATGCATCATCGCCAGTCGGACTTCTTTGATGTGGACTTCGATATTGACGTCATTGATGCGCGCCACATCACCCACATCATGGCCGCTCTGCGCGCCTGTCCCGCCGTCGAGACGGTGGATCGGGTGAAGGGTTAGGCGAAGATGGGGCGTGCTGGGGCGGCGGTCGTTTGGGCAGCGGCGTTGTGGCTGGGCGCGACGGGTCGGGCCTTCGCCTCTGACGACGCTCTCCGCGTCGGCCCCTGCACCGAGGCCGCGCCGGATGTCGAGGCGGCGGATCAGGCCCTGGTGATGCGGGTGACGGCGACGATGCGGCAAAAGGGGCCTCAGGCTGTCGCGCAGGATCTTCCCTCGCTGGCGGCGGTGCTTCAGCATCACAGGTCCATGCAGCGGATCGAGCAGTGCGGAGAGACGATCCGGGTCAATTCCGGCGATCCCCAGGATGCGCTCTATGCTCAGGCCGCCATGGTTGGCACGGTGACCAAGGCCAACGCCTCATCCACCTCTATCGACGCCGGGCGCTCCTATGTGGTGGGCGCGGCCTATCTGGCGGGTTTCCTCGCGGCGGATCGTGGCGAATATGAGCGGGCGATCAGCTATTTGCGGCAGGGACTGTCCGTCAGCCCTTATTATCCGCCCTTGGTCAGCGAAGCGGCCAATGTGCTGGCCCTGGCCGGGCGGCTCACCGAAGCGGTCGCCGTGATCGACGAGGCTCTGGCCCATGAGCCCAATGACGATCTGACCCCCGACTGGCGGGGAGCGCTGCTGCGTCGCAAGGGCTTCGCCCTGGGCGAGCTGTCCCTGTGGGATGAAGCCAAGGCCGCCTATGAGCAGTCACTGAAATGGGCGCCGAACGCCCCCAATGCGCTGAACGAGCTCAACTATATTGCACAACGCAAGGCGGGCGGCGCGTCCGCAGCGGCGCATCAGGTGACGACCAGCGTCCAAACTGGCGTCGCGCCGCCGAAATAGACCCGGCGAGCCCTTTTCCTTGGTCGCGTTTCATCCTAACTCAGCGCCATGACCTCAGATGACGTAATCGCTGAATTCCGCGCATGCGGCGCCCTCCGCGAAGGGCATTTCGTGCTGTCGTCCGGCCTGCACAGTCCGGTCTTCCTGCAAAAGAACCTCGTCTTCATGCATGCGGATCGCACCGCCCGGCTCTGCAAGGCGCTGGCGCAGAAGATCACGGCCTTCGCCGGACCGGTGGACATGATCGTATCGCCCGCCGTGGGCGCAATCATTCCCGGTTACGAGACGGCGCGCCATTTGAACGTGCCCTCGCTCTATGTGGAGCGTGAAGGCGGCCAGTTCAGGCTGCGTCGCGGCTTTCATCTGGAGCCCGGCCAGCGCGTGGCCATGGTGGAGGACATTGTGACCACCGGCCTGTCGTCGCGCGAATGCATCGCCGCCATACGGGAGACCGGGGCTGACGTGGTCTGCGCGGCCTGTATCGTCGACCGCTCCGGCGGCAAGGCCGATGTGGGCGTGCCTTTGGTGGCGCTGGCCAGTCTGGACGTTCCGGCATGGCCGGCCGACGCCCTGCCACCAGAGCTTGCCGCCATCCCCATCGAGGACCCCGGCAGCCGCAGGCTGTCCAGATGAGCCCGCGCGCGCCGGATCGACTGAGGCTGGGCGTCAATATCGACCACGTGGCGACGATCCGCAACGCCCGCGGCGGCGCTCATCCAGAGCCCTTGCGCGCGGCGGAAGCCGCCATTGCTGCGGGGGCGGACGGCATCACCGCGCATCTGCGCGAAGATCGCCGGCATATTTCCGATCGCGATATTGACGCGCTGAATGAACTTTGCCGCCGTCTTGATCGTCCGCTCAATTTCGAGATGGCGGTGACGGACGAGATGCTGGCCATTGCGCTGAGCCACAAGCCCCACGCCGCCTGCCTGGTGCCGGAACGCCGCGAGGAGCGCACCACCGAGGGGGGGCTGGACGTCGCGCGCGGCCATAATACGGTGGCGCCCGTCGTCAAGGCTCTGCGTGAAGCCGGTGTGCGGGTGTCCTTGTTCATCGAGGCCAACCCGATCCAGATCGCCGTCGCCGAGGCCATGGGCGCCCAGGTGGTCGAACTCCACACCGGCGCCTATTGCGACGCTGTCAAGGCGGGCGACGGGGTCGCAGCGGCGCGATGGCTGGGCCAACTCAAGGACGGCGCCGAAGAGGCAGCGCGTCGCGGGCTGGAAGTGCACGCCGGTCACGGCATTGACTTCGACAGCGTCGCGGCCGTCGCCGCCATTCCGCAGGTGGCGGAACTGAATATCGGCCATTTCCTGATCGGAGAGGCGATCTTTATCGGACTGCCGTCCGCCATCAGCCGGATGCGCACCCTGATGGACGAGGCGCGCGGCGCATGATCGTCGGGCTGGGATCTGACCTTTGCGATATCCGGCGGATCGAAAAGAGCCTGGAGCGGTTTGGCGACCGCTTCGTGCAACGTCTCTATACGCCCATTGAACAGGCCAGATCCGAACGCAAGGGCGACCGTGCGGCCAGCTACGCCAAGCGTTTTGCCGCCAAGGAGGCCTGCGCCAAGGCGCTGGGCACGGGCTTTCGGCACGGCGTGGCGTGGCGCGATATGGGCGTGGTCAATATGAAGTCCGGCAAGCCGACCATGGCCCTGACCGGCGGTGCGGCCAAGCGTCTGGCGTCCATCATCCCGCCGGGCCATGAGGCTGTGATCCATCTCAGCCTGACCGATGAAATCCCCTACGCCCAGGCCTTTGTGATCATCGAAGCCCTGCCGACGGGGCGATAGGGCGCATCGGCTTACATATTGCTAACTTGCCCCCGAACCCGTTCGCCTTTAGCAAGAAGGCGTTGAGCGGCGCCGCGCGTCGCATTCCAGCCAGACAAGACGGCCCTGCATGAACGACGCCTCTCCTGAAAACGCCAAGGCCGCCGCCAAGACCGACGCGGACGATGCGACGCCCAAGACGCTGCGCAGCGAGGCGGTGGAGCTGGGTCGGACAGTGGGCTTTGCGCTATTGATCGCGCTGGTGTTGCGGGTGCTGCTGTTCCAGCCCTACACAATCCCTTCCGCCTCGATGGAGCCGACCCTCTTCGAGGGCGATTACATCATTGTTTCCAAGTACATTTACGGCTGGTCGAAACACTCCATTCCGCTGAGCCCGCCGCTGTTTCGCGGGCGGATCCTGTCGCGGACCCCGTCGCGCGGGGACGTGGTGGTGTTCAAATTCCCGCCTGACAATGAAAAGGACTATATCAAGCGTCTGATCGGCCTGCCCGGAGACCGGATCCAGGTCAAGGCGGGCGCCCTGTTCATCAATGACAAGCCCGTTCAGCGCGTCGCGGACGGCGTGGGCGAGGCGACCTGTCCCGGTATGGGCGTGGTGTCGGGCGTCCAGCGCTATCAGGAGACCCTGCCGAACGGCCGCACCTTCCACACCAATAGCTGCCTCGGCGTATCGGGTCCGGCGGACAATACCGGCGTCTATGTCGTGCCGCCCAACTGCTATTTCATGATGGGCGATAACCGCGACAACAGTTCTGACAGCCGCTTCAACCCGCTCGCCTCGCCCGAGATCGCCGCCTATAATGGCTGTCCGTGGAATCCCGAGCTTGATCAGGCTCTCGGCGGCTCAGGACTTGAGAGCGGTGTAGGTTTTGTGCCCGCAGAAAATCTTGAGGGCCGGGCTGAGCTGATCCTGTTTTCCTGGAACCATGGCGCGAGCCTGTTCAAACCCTGGACGTGGATTCTGAACGCCCGCTGGGACCGTTTCGTGCATTTCCTGAAGTGATCGGCCCGGCATGAACAGCCGGGTGAGCGCCATCGAGGCGTTGCAGGCCAAGCTGGGCTATCAGTTCAAGGAGGCTGTGCGGCTGGAGGAGGCGTTGACCCACGCCAGCCTCAGTCAGGGCTCCCGGAAGATCGTCAATAATGAGCGTCTGGAGTTTCTGGGCGACCGGTTGTTGAACCTTCTGGTCGCAGAACGCCTGATGCAGCTTCATCCTGATGCGCGCGAGGGCGATCTGTCCAAGCGCCTTCATGTTCTGGTCAGCCGTGAGACCTGCGCCAGGGTCGGGGGCGATATCGGGATCGGTCCGGCGCTGCGATTGCCTGGCGGCGAGACCCGTCGGGGCGCGCGCGAGCAGGACACGCTGTTGGCGGATGCGATGGAGGCCGTCATCGCCGCCATCTATCTCGATTCCGGCCTCGAGGTGTTGCGCGACGTCTTTCTGCCCCTGTGGGACACAGAGATTTCAGCTGTGCAGAACACGGGCTTCGCCAATCCCAAATCGGCCTTGCAGGAATGGGCGGCGGCGCGGAAGCTGCCCGCGCCCGCCTATGAGGTCGTCAGCCGCGAAGGACCGGACCATGCGCCGGTTTTCACCGTGGCGGTCAGTGTCAAGGGCCTTGAGCCGGAACGTGCGCAAGGGCGCTCGCGGCAAGAGGCGGAGAAGGCGGCGGCGACGGCCTTGCTGCGCAGAGAGGATATTCAGTGACGAACGCGAACGAGGGGACGGACGCTCCAGCCCAGGTGGAGGCTGAAGGCGGCCCTGCGCGGGCGGGCTTTGTCGCCGTGATCGGCGCCCCCAATGCGGGAAAGTCCACCCTGGTCAATCGGCTGGTCGGGGCCAAGGTCACGATCGTGACCCGCAAGGTGCAGACCACGCGCTTTCCCGTGCGCGGGGTGGCCATGGAAGGGCGCTCCCAGGTGGTGCTGGTCGATACGCCTGGCGTCTTCACACCGCGCCGGCGCCTCGACCGGGCCATGGTGCGCTCGGCCTGGACCGGCGCAGAGGAGGCGGACGCCGTGGTGCATCTGGTCGACGCCGCCGCTGAAATCGCCGTGGAGGACGGAACCGCCACCGGGTCTGACCGCTATTGCGTGGAGGACACCCGCACCATTGTCGACGGTCTGAAGGCGTCTGGCCGCAAAGTCATACTGGCGCTGAACAAGATCGACGAGGTCAAGCGCGACCGCCTCCTGGGCCTGTCGCAAAAGCTGTTCGAGACCGGCGTCTATGACGAGGTCTTCATGATCTCGGCGGAAAAAGGCTCCGGCGTGGCCGACCTGAAGGTGCGTCTGGCCGCCCTGATGCCCGAGGGCCACTGGCTCTATCCCGAAGACCAGACGGCGGACCTGCCGGTGCGATTGCTGGCGGCGGAGATCACACGCGAAAAGCTCTATTTGCGGGTCCATGAAGAATTGCCCTATTCGGCGGCGGTGGAGACCACCAGCTTTGCCGAGGCCAAGGGCGGCGCTGTGCGTATCGAACAGACCATCTATGTCGAGCGCGACGGGCAACGCGCCATTGTGCTGGGCAAGAATGGCCAGACCCTGAAATGGATCGGCCAGCATGCGCGTGAAGACCTGATCGAGATTCTCGACCGGCCGGTGCATCTTTTCCTGCATGTACAGGTGCGGGAGAACTGGCAGGACAGCCGCGAATTCTATTCCGACACCGGGCTCGACTATGATGTCTGAGGCGTTGCGCTGATGGACTGGGAGGACGACGCCTTTGTCCTCTCGGCCCGCGCCTATGGCGAGACGGGCGCCATTGTGGAGCTTCTGTGCGAGCAGCACGGACGGTTCGCGGCCCATGTGGCGGGCGGCGCCTCGCGGCGGCTGAAACCGTTCCTGCAACCCGGTGCGCGCGTGATCGCCAATTTTCACGCCCGCACCACCGACCAACTCGGCGCAGCCAGGCTGGAGCCGGTGGGCGAGGGCCCTTCGGCCCTGTTTGACGATCCACTGGCGCTGGCGGGCCTTGCAGCCGCCGCCAGCGTGGCCGCGGGCGCCCTGCCGGAGCGCGAGCCCCATCCCGGCGCCTATCTGGCGTTTGAGGCCCTGGTCGGCGCGCTCGTCCTGACCGATATCTGGCCTGCGGTTTTTGTGCGTTTCGAGGCGGGCTTGCTGGAGGAGCTGGGTTTTGGCTTTGACCTCAGCCGCTGCGCAGCGACGGGCGAGACCGACGACCTCACCCATGTCAGCCCCCGCACGGGCCGCGCCGTCAGCCGGTCGGCGGCGGCGCCCTATATCGACAGATTGCTGCGCCTGCCGCCCTTCATGCTCGGCGCTCAGGCCGGCCTTGGACCGGGCGATATCGGCGACGGGCTGGCCCTGACCGGCGCCTTTCTGGAAAAATATGTCTTTGATCCACTGAACAAGCCGCTGCCGCCGGCGCGGGTCTGGCTGCTGGAAAAACTGCGGGCGGCGGATCGGCTTTAGCCGATGGGCGGCGCGCAAACCCGCTCGCCCCTTGCTTTTCCGACCCGTCCGGCCCACCCAAGCGCGACCGACTCAAGCTAGACACGACCCATGACCAAGCACGAACCGCCGCCGCCGCCCGAAGAGGGTGGACGGATCATTGAAGAGCCGTTGTCGGAGGCCCTGTCCCGACGCTATCTGGCCTATGCGCTCTCCACCATCATGAACCGGGCTCTGCCCGATGTGCGTGATGGGCTGAAGCCTGTGCACAGGCGCCTGCTCTACGCCATGCGCGTGCTGCGCCTCGATCCTGACGGCAGCGCCAAGAAGAGCGCGCGCGTGGTCGGCGATGTGATCGGCAAGTATCACCCGCATGGCGATACGGCGGTCTATGACGCTCTGGTGCGTCTGGCCCAGGATTTTGCCCAGCGCTATCCGCTGATCAATGGTCAGGGCAATTTCGGCAATATTGACGGCGATAACGCCGCGGCCATGCGTTACACCGAATGCAAGCTGACGCCTGCGGCCCAGCTTCTGCTGGAAGGGATCGACGAGGACGCGGTAGATTTTCGCGCCACCTATGACGGTGAGGACGAGGAGCCGGTCGTGCTTCCCGCCGCCTTCCCGAACCTGCTGGCCAACGGCTCGTCGGGCATTGCGGTGGGAATGGCCACATCCATACCCCCGCACAACGCCGCTGAGCTGATCGACGCCTGTCTGGTGCTGTTGCAGCGCCCGGACGCGACCACGGCGGACCTGATGGAGCGCGTACAGGGGCCGGACTTTCCGACCGGCGGCATCATTGTCGAAAGCCGCGCCTCGCTTCTGGAGACCTATGAGACCGGTCGCGGCGGCGTGCGGATGCGGGCACGATACGAGGTCGAAAAGCTGGATCGCGGCGGTTGGCGCATCGTCGTCACTGAAATTCCCTATCAGGTGCAGAAGTCGCGTCTGGTGGAGCAGCTCGCCGACCTGATCGAGAAGAAGAAGGCGCCGCTACTTGGCGATGTGCGCGATGAATCGACCGAAGACGTGCGTCTGGTCATCGAGCCTAAGACCCGCAATTGCGAACCTGAACATCTGATGGAGAGCCTTTACCGGCTCTGCGATCTGGAGACGCGCTTCCCGGTCAATATGAACGTGCTGGACAAGACCGGCACGCCCGGCGTCATGGGGCTGAAACAGGCCCTTCTGGCTTTCCTTGAGCATCGCCGAGAGGTCAATGGCCGCCGCGCGCGCTGGCGGTTGGCCAGGATCGAAAGCCGTCTGCACATATTGGATGGCCTGCTGATCGTCTTCCTCAATCTGGACGAGGTGATCCGCATCGTCCGTTTCGAGGACGAACCCAAGGCCCGGCTGATCGAGACCTTCAAGCTGACCGACATTCAGGCCGACGCCATTCTCAACACCCGGCTGCGCCAATTGGCGAAGCTGGAGGAGATGGAGCTTCGTCGCGAACATGCCGAGTTGAGCCAGGAACGCGACGAGCTTCTGGCCTTGCTGGGCTCGGACAAGAAGCAGTGGGACAAGGTGGCGTCCGATCTGCGCAAGGTGCGTGATCTGTTGTCCGGGGGCGTGATCGGCAAGCGACGCTCCACCTTTGGCGAGGCCCCCGCGATCGACGCCATGCCCGCCGCCGAAGCCTTCATTCAGCGCGAACCGATCACGATCATCATCTCCGAACGCGGCTGGATCCGCGCAGCCAGGGGCGCAGTGGCCGATCCGAGCGAGCTGAAGTTCAAGGAGGGCGACAAACTCGGCTTCCTGGTGCCCGCAGAGACGACCGACAAGCTGTTACTGTTCGCCTCCGACGGGCGCTTTTTCACTCTGGCCTGCGACAAGCTGCCCTCTGCGCGCGGACAGGGCGAGCCGCTGCGCCTGATGCTCGATATTGACGACAGGGTGAAGCTGATCTCGGTCTTCCCGCACAAACCGGGACGCAAGCGGGTTCTGGCCTCAACCGGAGGCTATGGTTTCCTGATGCCCGAGGACGAGGCCCTGGCCAATCGCAAGGCGGGCAAGCAGGTGCTGAACGTCGACGGCGGCGAGGCCCTGATCTGTCTGGAGGTCGAGGGCGACCAGCTGGCCGTCGTTGGCGACAACGCCAAGATCCTCATCTTCCCCTTGAGCGACCTGCCGGAAATGCCTCGCGGCAAGGGCGTCAAGCTGCAGTCCTATCGTGAAGGCGGCCTGCGCGACGCCATGGTCTTTGGCGCGTCCGAGGGCGCGGTCTGGATCGATTCCGGCGGTCGCCGGCGCGACTGGAAGGAATGGAAGGACTGGAGCGGAAAACGCGCGTCTGCGGGCAAGACCGCGCCTAAGGGCTTCCCGGTCACCAAGCGCTTCAGACCCCGCGGCGGCTAGACTATTTTCCGACCAAGCGGACACCGGTTCGTCGCAGAAAATGGTCTATTTATATAGGGTTATAAGCAAGATCCGATCTAATCAGATCGGGTCTTGCTCCAGGCGCCCCTGATGGCGAGCCCCTCCGCGCTGCGTCAGGAGGGGGAAACGGCGTGGCTAATAGTCCAGCCGCCCGGTGTCGCGCTCGCGCGAGGACAACAGGCGCCAGCCGCCGGGGCGCAAAACTTCGAGAGGGGAAAAGCGGGCCTTGTAGGCCATTTTCGGACTGCCAGCGACCCAGTAGCCCAGATAGACGTAAGGGGCGCCCAGGGCCACCGCCTGACGGACATGGTCAAGGATGATGAACGAGCCGACGCTTCGCTTGGCCAGGTTGGGGTTGTAGAAGCTGTAGACCAGGGACAGTCCGTCGGCCAGCAGATCGACCAGCACGCAGGCGATCAGCTCACCCGGCCCGCCATCGTGCGATTTGAGGCGGTACTCCATCAGGTGAGTGCGCACGGCGGTGTCTTCCACCATGGCCACATAGTCTGGCCAGTTCATGTCGGCCATGCCGCCATCGGCGTGCCGGGCGCTGAGATACTGGCGCAACAGATCAAACTGCTCTGAAGTGGCTTCCGCCTCGACCAGGTGGCGTTCCAGATCGCCATTGCGGTCCAGAATTCGGCGTTCGGATCGCGAGAGCTGATAGTCGGCGGCTGGTATGCGGGCCGATACGCAGGCGTCGCAGGTCTCGCAGGCCGGGCGATAGGCGATATTCTGGGAGCGACGAAAACCCACCTCGGTCAGACTGTCATTGACGGTCGCGCCTTCGGACAGAGGCAGGTGGGCGAAAACCTTCCGCTCCTCCCGATCCGACAGATATGGGCAGGGCGATGGCGCCGTCAAAAAGAACCGGAGTTTTCCCGTCGCGAAATGCTGGGTCACGGTGCGGCGTCTATCCTCTTCTGAGACTCAGATGCGGCCTGATGGCGGCTTTGCAATCTGGACTTAAGCATAGGCGGGCCGCAAGTGTCGGGATTGTCGCTGCCGCAAGGACTATCCACCGGCGTTCGGGGGCAGCACCGGCGCCTCGCGAAGCAGCACAATGGAGATGCGCCGGTTGCCCGGCAGTGTCGGGTCATCGGGATAGAGGGGTTCGGAATTGGCCTTGCCCGACACCTGATAGATTCTGTCAGGCGAAACGCCGGCTTCCTGCAGCACGCTGCGCGATGCATTGGCGCGCGAGGCGGACAGGGCCCAGTCGTCGCCCACGCGCGGCGTTCCAGGCGGTGTGGCGCTGGTGAACCCGGAAATGGTCACCCGGTTGTGGAGTTGATTGATCACCTTGGATACAGCGCGCAACAGAACTCGGGCGCGGTCATTGGGCTTGGCGGAGCTCTGGTCGAACATGGAGCGTCCCTCCTGGTCGACCAGCTGGATGCGCAGGCCTTCCGGGGTGACGTCCACCAGCACCTGCTTGGAAAGCTCCGCCAGCTCCGGCATGTCCTGAAGGGCCTGACGCAGGGATTCTGCAGCGCTCTGGAAATTGTCGGCTTCTTTTTTCTCCAGCGCCGCGCGTAGCGCCGCCGCAGGATCACCAGATCCGCCGGTCGTGCTTTTGCCTGCGGTTGACGGATCTTTCGGGGTTTCGGTGGCCTGCTGCTGGACGGTGGAGATTGAGCCGTCGCTCTTCACGCCCTTGTCGCCCATGGCGGTGCCGCCAAGAATGCCGCCCGACCCGGAGGTCGATTCCGACACGCTGGCCGGTGCGAAATAGTCGGCGATCCCGCGCTTTTGTTCCGGTGACGTGGTGTTGATCAGCCACATGAGCAGGAAGAAGGCCATCATGGCGGTCACGAAGTCGGCGTAGGCCACCTTCCACGCGCCGCCGTGGTGACCGCCGCCGATCACCTTTTTGACCTTCTTGATCATGATCGGCGTATCGCCGTAGGCCATGGCCTAAATCCCGGGAACTGACTGCATCATCCTTATGCTTAGGGTAACGATGTTAAGATGCGGTTGCGCAATGAGGCATGATCGCCTACCTCGCTGGTTCCTTTGTGAGAGTCATTGTCAACATGTCGGATGCACAGACGATCCTGAACCCGGACGCCGTGGCCTTGTATCGCGCCACGCTGGGGGCTTTTGCGACCGGTGTGGCGATCATCACCGTGGCGGACGGTGATCACGCCGTGGGATTGACCGTGAACTCGTTCACGTCCGTCTCACTCGATCCGCCGCTGGTCCTTTGGTGCCTGGGCGACAAATCAGACCGAGGCGTGTTCTTCCGGCCTGCGAAGCATTTTGTGGTCAATATCTTGTCGACGGAACAACAGGCCCTGGCCAATCGCTGCGCCAAGAGGGGCAATTACCGGTTCGAGCGCGAAGAGCTGGATCTCAGTCATCCCGGCGCTCCGGCTCTGCCGGGCTGCATAGCCAGGCTGTGGTGCGATGCGCATGAGCAGGTCGTCCTTGGGGATCACATCGCCATGGTCGGACGCGTCACCACATTCGACAGCCGTCCCGGGGACGGGCTGACCTATTTCCGCGGCCGCTATGGGCTGGCCGTTTCGGCGGAGTAAGATGATGCTTGTTGGTTTTGTCGGACTGGGTGTCATGGGCTTTCCCATGGCCAGGCACCTGGCCAGCGCCGGTCATGACATGCGTGTGTTCAATCGCAGCCCGCAAAAGGCGCAACGCTTTGTGGCCGAGCATGGCGCAACGACGTCCGCCGATCTGGCGCAGGCGGTGTCCGGCGTCGAGGTCCTGGGGCTGTGCGTCGGCAATGATGACGATGTGCGCGCCGTCGTGAGCGCGGTTCTGGACCATCTGGCCCCCGGCGCGGTGATTGTGGACCACACCACAACCTCGGCCAAGGTGGCGCGGGAGATGGCGGACCTGGCTCTGGCCTCTGGACGCGCCTTTGTGGATGCGCCGGTGTCGGGCGGGCAGGCGGGGGCGGAAAACGGCGCCCTTACGGCGATGCTCGGCGGCGACGAGGCGGCGATCGAGACCATCACGCCGGTGATTGCGGCCTATGCCAGGACAATCCGCCGGATCGGTCCGTCCGGCGCAGGCCAGCTGGCCAAGATGTGCAACCAGATCTGTATTGCAGGCGTGGTCCAGGGACTGGCCGAAGCCGTCCATTTCGCTGATCAGGCCGGTCTGGACAGTGAGGCCGTGTTTGAGGCCATTTCCAAGGGCGCGGCGGGGTCCTGGCAGATGCAGAACCGCTGGGGAACCATGGTCGAGGGCCGGTTTGATTTCGGATTCGCTGTGGACTGGATGCGCAAGGATCTGGGCCTTGTGCTGGATGAGGCGCGCGCCAATGGCTCGCGGCTGGAAGTCACGGCTTTGGTCGATCAGTTCTACGCCGAAGTTCAGTCCATGGGCGGTCGCCGCTGGGACACGTCCAGTCTGGCGGCGCGCCTAAAGCGTTGAGGTTTCGTTGGCGGCGCCATTTGCCTTGGGCATGGCGCGGTAGTTTTTCACGGCTTCAGTGCGCAATGTGAAATATTGCGCGCAGAAAAGGGCCGCCTTGGACGAGAGGCCCCAGATCGTCACCCATGTCGCCCAGGATTTGATGTCGACAGTGGCGACGAGCGCAAGATTGAAGGCGGCGGAGAGCAACATCAGCGTCGCCCAGACATAGCCCCATTGAACGAAGCGGACGGGCGGCAAGAGTTGTCGCGCAATCTCGGGCGCATAATGCAACTGCCAGCCCGGCTTGAGCATTACAATGCCGATGGCGACGTAGCTGATGCTGGGCTTGACCATGACGAACCGCATGTCGTGGGTGATCAGGCTGGTCACGCCAAACACAATCACCAGCGCCAGACTGGCGATCTCCATCAGCGAAATCTTGCGCGATCGGGCATATTGCCAGCCCATCTCGATCACGCCTGAAGCAATGCCGAGAATGATTGCGAGCTTGGCATTGTGCAGAAGCCCAAAGGCGAGAAGAAAGACAAAAGTCGAGAGAAAATCCAGCAAGATCGGCTTGGCGACTTTCAGGAACAACATCGTTTCACGGCCTGTTGAGTTGAGCCCAAGTGTCCATGGCTGAGGCAGAGCGCCGGCTCGCGTCGATTGGCGCAAGGCTGGACGTTGGTCAGGCCCCCAGCGCTTTTGCCGCGCGCGGGGCGAAATAGCTGATCACGCCAGCGCAACCCGCACGCTTGAAGGCGGTCAGACTTTCGAGCATGGCCCGGTCTCCGTCGATCCAGCCGTTCTGCGCGGCGGCCTGGATCATGGCGTATTCGCCTGACACCTGAAAGGCGAAGGTCGGCATCGAAAAGGTCTCCGCGACGCGCTGGATGATGTCCAGATAGGGCATGCCCGGCTTGACCATCACCATGTCGGCGCCTTCCGAGATGTCCAGCGCGACTTCGCGCAGGGCTTCGTCGGTATTGGACGGATCCATCTGATAGGTCTTCTTGTCGCCGGACAGAACGCTGGCCGAGCCGATGGCGTCGCGATAGGGTCCGTAGAAGGCCGATGCATATTTTGCGGCATAGGCCATGATGGCCACGTCCTGCAGGCTGGCGCCCTCCAGAGCGGATCGCAGCCGCCCCACGCGTCCATCCATCATGTCGGACGGCGCCAGTATGTCGCAGCCTGCATGGGCCTGCACCAGACCCTGCTCCACCAATCGCTCAATGGTGGGGTCATTCAGGATGCGACCGTTTTCGATCAGGCCGTCGTGGCCATGACTGGTGAAGGGATCGAGCGCGACGTCACACATGATCCCGACCTCGGGGGCCGCGTCCTTCATCGCCTTGACGGCGCGACAGATCAGACCGTCAGGGTCGGTGGCCGCAGTCCCGTGCTCATCCTTCAGGGCGGGGGCGATATAGGGGAAGACGGCAATGGCGGGAATGCCCAGCGCGCGCGCCTCGCGCGCCGCGTCGGCGGCCCGGGCGACAGACATGCGCGGCGCGCCCGGCATGGACGCCACCTCGATCTCCGGCTCCGGCCCGGCGTGCACCACCAGTGACCAGATCAGGTCCGACGGGGTCAGCACCGTCTCCCTCACCAGACGACGCATCCAGTCGGACGTGCGCAGGCGGCGAGGGCGCAGGGCGGGATAGGCGGCGAGGGGGGCTTTCGACATGGGCGGGAGGCTCCGGTTCTGGCCGACGGATCAATCAGTCAATCAGGCGGCGGTTTGACCCATTGGGGCGGCGGGAGCAAGCCTGACGGCGCCGCTTGGCCGCAGATTGCAGCGCCTTCAGCTTAGGAGGGCGGCAGACCCAGAACATTTGCCGTGTCATTGGACCTAAGCACAGGTGGACGACGCGGTTCGGAATAGCCATCTTGTCTCTATGAATCAGCGATTTGCGTTTTTTGACCTTCTGGGACTGCGCGCCTTCGCCCTGGGGCTGGCCGTTTGCGCCGCTGTGGCGATGTCTGGGCGCGCGGCGCTTGCCGCAGAGCCAACGCCAGATCCAAGGGCCCTGGCCAATATGCGCGCCGCCCCGGCGGATGCCGCGATCTTGCGCGGCAGGCTTGCGAACGGCCTGCGCTATGCGATCATGAGCAACGCCAAGCCGGGCTCCGAAGTGTCGATAAGGTTCTACATTCAGACCGGCAGCATAGACGAGTCGGAGATGGAGCGCGGCGTCGCGCACTTTCTGGAGCACATGGCCTTTGAGGGCGGGCGCAACATATCCGGCGACCAGCTTCCCTTGAGATTTCAGGAAGCAGGCGTTTCGATGGAGCGCGATCGCAACGCCTTCACCAACCTGCTCGGCACCTATTATGTCCTGGACCTGCAGCAGGCGACGAGCGGCAAGCTGGACCTAGCATTTTCATGGCTGAGGGACGTCGCTGACGGCCTGTCGATCGATCCTCAGGCGGTGGAGCGTCAACGCGGCGTGGTGACGTCTGAATATTACGCCAGGCGTGACGGCGGCACGGCCGTGGGCGAGTCCATTGTCCAGTTCTTCACGCCCGAGCTCTTGTCGCCGCATCGCTCTCCGGGCGGGACGCCGCAGTCGCTGAAAGCGATCAATGCAGACACCTTGCGCAGCTTTTATTCGCGCTGGTACAGGCCCGAGCGGACCTTTGTCATCGTGGTCGGCGATCAGCCGGTCAATATCATGCGCGACCGCATCGAAAGGACATTTGGCGGATGGCGCGGCTCGGGCGAGGCTCCGGCGGATCCCGACAAGGGACGCATCGATTATCAGCGAAAGACGGCCTATTTCGAGATCAATGCGCCCAATTTCGCACAAGGTCTGATCCAGATCTGTCGGCTGGCGCCGATGGAGCCGCACCTGCCGCCCAGCGTCGCGTCCTGGCGGCGCGCGGAACAGGACGCCGGATGGATCGTTCCGCTCCAGCAAAGGCTCGACCACATTAATCGCGCGGAAGACTCGCCTTTTGTCTCCATTCGCGTGGACCGAAATGAACAGCAGCACAGGTTCGCCAATACCTGCCTGATCGCCACGCCAAAGTCGGATCAGTGGAAACGCAGCATCGACACCATGGCTGACGAGATGCGGCGGATGGAGCTCTATGGCGTTTCACAGAGCGAGTTCCAGGAGGCGCTGGGCATATTGGGCGCGCGCGTCGCCTCCCAGACCAGCGTGGCGCGAACATCGCCCCAGATCGCGCAGGGTCTGATCCCGGTGATGCTGGAGGATGATCCAGCCACCGCTCCCGCCACCTTCAAGGCGCTGTATGACGAGGCGCGCAAGGTCGTGACGCGTGACGACGCCATGGCCTCGTTCCGGCGCAGCTGGACTGAGGCGTCGCCGCCGCTTCTGGCGATGGTGTCCGTGGCGCCCGCCAGTCTGGTCGAGCTGCAACGGGCATGGGAATCGGCTATCGCGCGTCCCGCACCGGAAAAAACGGCCGATTCAGCGACAGCGGTCTGGGCCTATCCCGATGCGGTCAAGCCCGCCACGGTGATCAAACGCGAGCAGATCAACGATCCCGCCTTTGTCAAAATCACCCTGTCCAACGGCGTACGGGTGAACATCAAGACGCTGCGCTCCGAAAAGGATCGGGTGGAGATGCGTGTCCGTCTGGGCGCCGGACAACTGGAAATCCCGCCCAAGGAGCTTGTGCCCGCCTATCTGGCCTCGGGCGCTGTGATCAGCGGCGGGCTTGGTCGCCATGGGGAGGAGCAGCTCGAAAAATTGCTCGATCTTCGGGCGGCTTCCATTCGATTCGCCATGGACCGTGATCATTTCAGCCTGTCGGGCGCATCGCGGACAGCTGACGCCGATTTTGTGGCCCAGGCGCTCAGTGCTTTCCTGACCGATCCGGGCTTCAGGCCTGAAGCTGACGCGCACATCCCAAGCACGGTGAAGTCATTTTATACAACGCTCCGTGTGGAGCCCCTGGCGGCGGCGCAACATGCATTGCGCAATTCACTGCCGGGGCCTCCCGTCTTCGGCCTTCCGCCTGAATCAGACGCGGCGGCCCTGAAGGCGCGCGATTTTGAGCGGCTTCTGAAGCCGGTCCTGACCCAGGACCCCATCGAAGTGACCATTGTCGGCGACATCAGCGAGGCGGACGCCACACGAATCGCCGCCCTGACCTTCGGGGCGATCGCGTCCCGCGACGGCGCGTTTGACCGGTCCCGCGCCGATGCTGTCCGCATTCGCTATCCAGCCACTGACGCCGCACCCCTGGTCGTCCGCCATGTGGGGCTGAAGGACAAGGCTGCGGTCCTCGCCCTTTGGCCGACCTTCATCTGGACGCCTGAGCGACAGCGCGAGGTGAGGGCGGTGACCCTCCTGCGCGAAGTTCTGTCCGACCGGGTGCAGAGGGTGGTGCGCGAGCGCTTGGGCCAGACCTATACGCCAGAAGTCGCCTATTCGACCGACCGGGGCGGCGATGAGGGCTCGCTCACTGTGGCGATCGAGACCAATCCCGCCGTGACGCCTCAGGTGGTGAATGAAATCAAGGCCATCGCCCGGTCGCTGGCCACCGGCGACGTGACGCGCGAAGAGCTGGAGCGGGTGAGGAAGCCGCTGCTCGACGACACATCCCATCGCCGGGAGACAGTCAGCTGGTGGTTGAACACCCTGGACGGCTCTGCGTCCGACCCCTATCGCCTGATCCAGGCGCGCAGCTGGCAACATGATTATGCCACGATCCCTGTGGAAGAGGTCAATGCTGCGGCCCGCAAATGGCTCGGGCGTTCGCCTCTGGTCGCAGAAGCGATCCCGGAAACGGCGGACAAGCGTGGGATTGACGGGCTGACAAAGGCTTTACGTTGACGTGGCGCAAGGAATTAGTCGCTTTTTTCCGGCGATATTTAGGGCGAGGGTCGAACCTAAAAATCGATGACCCTCGTAGACATAGCTGTTAGCCGGGTGCAAAAAGACGGCGGGAAGAACCCGGACGTCACGCGAGCGCCCCGGGAAGGAATGATGTGATGGATTACAAGGCCGCCTTCCAGACCGCCGTGGAGCAAGTTCGCAGCGAAGGCAGATACCGCGTATTCGCCGACCTGAAGCGTCACCGGGGACATTTTCCCCGCGCAACCTGGACTCGCCCGGACGGCTCTGAGCATGACGTCACGGTCTGGTGCTCGAACGATTATCTCGGTCAGGGGCAAAATCAGGTGGTGATGGACGCCATGCATGCCGCCATCGACGAGGCTGGGTCTGGCTCGGGTGGAACGCGCAATATTTCCGGCACCACACGCTATCACGTCGAGCTTGAAGAAGAACTGGCCGATCTGCACGGCAAGGACGCCGCGCTTCTGTTCACCTCCGGCTATGTCGCGAACGAAGCCGCACTGTCGACCCTGTACAAGGTCCTGCCGGGTCTGATCATCTTTTCCGATGCGCTCAACCACGCCTCGATGATTGCCGGTATTCGCAATGGCGGCGGCGAGCGGCGCATCTTCCGTCACAATGATCTGGAGCATCTGGAGAGCCTTTTGCAGGCGGCTCCGGCAGAGGCGCCCAAGCTGGTGGCGTTCGAGAGCGTCTATTCGATGGACGGCGATATAGCCGATCTGGCCGCGACCATTGCTCTGGCCAAGAAGTACAACGCCATAACCTACCTGGACGAAGTTCACGCCGTGGGCCTCTATGGCTTGCGCGGCGCCGGTGTGGCGGAACGCGACGGCGTGATGGCCGATATCGACATTATCGAGGGGACGCTCGGCAAGGCGTTCGGCGTCATGGGCGGATATATTGCGGGCGACCGCGACATGATCGACGCCATCCGCCTGTTCGCCTCAGGCTTCATCTTCACCACATCCTTGCCGCCAGCTCTGGCGGCGGGCGCCTCGGCCAGCATTCGCTGGCTCAAGGCCCATAATGAGGTGCGGATCAGTCATCAGGAACGCGCAGAGAGCCTGAAGGCGCGCTTCAAGGCGGCGGGCCTGCCGGTCATGCCGTCTGTCAGCCATATCGTGCCGGTGCTGGTGGCAGATCCGGTCCACTGCAAACTGGTCTCGGATCTTCTGCTGAGCGACCATGGCATCTATGTTCAGCCGATCAACTATCCCACTGTTCCGCGCGGAACGGAGCGGCTGCGCTTCACTCCGACGCCGTTCCATACGGATGGCATGATGGACAAGCTTGTCTTCGCCATGAACGATCTTTTCACCCGCTGCAATGTGAAGCGTCACGGCGTCGCCGCCTAGACCCGCCGCCGTCGAAGGCCTCCAAGGGTGGTGATCTTGAATGACAAACCCGCGCCGGACGTCAGGTCCGGCGCGGGTTTTTCTTGCAGGCAGGGCCAGTGAACGTCCGGACGGACCGATCAGACCTTCTGGCGTCGAACACCGCGTCCGAGACCGATCTGCTTGGCGAATTCCGACCGGCGATTCGCATAGGCGGGCGCAACCATCGGGTAATCCGGCGCCAGGCCCCATTTGCGGCGATAATCATCCGGGCTCATATTATATTTTGAACGCAGATAGCGCTTCAGCATCTTCAGTCTTTTGCCGTCTTCCAGACAAACGATGAAATCGTCCTGAATGGACTTGCCAATTGAAACGGCGGGCTTTTGCTTTTCCACTGGTTGTTGCGCAGGCTCTGCATGTCCCAATCGCGCAAGCGCGTCGTGAACAGCGCGAATAACTTCCGGAATGGAGTTCGGCGCGATTGTGTTGTTTGACAAATAAGACGCCACCACATCGGCAGAAAGCCTTAGAAGGTCCTGCTGATTGATATCGAATTGATCATTTGACACGCTCATTGACAAAAGCCTCAACTAGGTACGCTGAAAACGAATGCGTTGTTTCTTCACGACGCAAGAATCGAATAACGGTTTTTCAAAAATGACACAATGATAATGACTGTATTCTTCAAGTTTATATATTGCGATATCGACACCAAACAGGGAAGTACAAGTAAGAGCTGATATTTGTCGAAATGATAGGCCGCCGCATTGCGTCGAGGCGCCGTTGGCGAGTAAAAGCCCCGCATCCGCTTCGCGGATCAGCTTTTCATTCCTCTGACCGAAAGAGCCCGCCCTTGACCGCATCACAAGCTGCGCGCCCGACCATCGCCAAAGGCTTTTTCAGCGCTTCGTTGGTTGAGGCTGATCCGGACCTCAATCGCTCGATCCTTGATGAACTGCATCGTCAGCAGACCCAGATCGAACTGATTGCGTCAGAGAATATTGTCAGCCGCGCCGTGCTGGAGGCGCAGGGCTCGATCATGACGAACAAGTACGCCGAAGGGTATCCTGGTCGCCGATATTACGGCGGCTGCGAATATGTGGACGTGGCCGAAAGGCTGGCGGTGGAACGGGCCAAGTCCCTGTTCAACTGCGCCTTCGCCAATGTTCAGCCCCATTCTGGCGCTCAGGCCAACCAGGCGGTCTTCCAGGCGCTGCTGACGCCGGGCGACACCTTTATGGGCATGGATCTGGCCGCTGGCGGCCACCTGACCCACGGCAGCCCCGCCAACCAGTCAGGCAGGTGGTTCCGACCTGTC
>CAIOJR010000013.1 GCA_903858685.1 uncultured Caulobacterales bacterium
GGATCGCAGGTGATATATTCATCCACAATCAGGTCGCCCACGACCAACATTTTAAGGGAGGAAAACTGGTTGATATATTTCTTCAGGCCGCCCACGGTAAAGCCATGCCGCAGTGGGAAATCCATGGGCTTGATGATGGCCGAGAAGTTAGTGCTTTTGTATTCCTGTTCGATCAATTCCATCGAAGAAAAACGCACTTCACCAGAACTGAAAAGCAGCTTACCGCCATAACTTTCAACCAATTGACTTTCGGGGTTGTGGCGGGTTTCATGTTCCTTACCCTTGACGATGATCTCGGGTTTTAGGCTCATGATGAATTGTTCAAGCGGCAATTTCCGCAGATCGATCTTGCTGGCCATGGACGGCTTCTATTGCTCCAACCGAACCCGATGTTTGATCATAGGCATGGTTGCTCTATCCGGTAAATTTCTTTGACGCATCACGCCCTGTCAGGCCCGTGCGGACACCCCGCCCGAGCGCGCATCTTCCAGCACCATTGCGGCGCCCTTTTCCGCCGCCATGACTGTGGGCGCATTGGTGTTTCCTGATGTCACCGTGGGAAAAACAGACGCGTCGATGATCCGGACGCCCGCCAGCCCGTGCAGGCGAAGTCGACTGTCCACCACAGCCGCGCCGGGATCAGGCCCCATCACACAGGAGCCGACGGGATGATAAACCGTGTCAGCGCGATTGCGGAAATCCTGCAAGAGCGCATCATCGGTCTGCACATGACGTCCCGGCGCCAGTTCACCGGTGATGATGTCGCTTAGCGGCGCCGTCGCTGCAATGCGACGCAGAAGCTTCGCCCCCGTCAGCGCGTCCGTCACGTCCTTGTCCGTCGAGAGGTAATTGGGCTGAATCAGCGGCGCGGCCAAGGGATCTGGCGAGGTGATGTGGATCCAGCCCCGACTGGTGGGCCGACAGGCGTTGAAGGACAGCAAAAAGGCTGAAAAGGGATCTGGATTCAGCAGTTCACGCCGGGACAAGGGTGTTTGGGTGTAGCTTACGGGACTGAAATAGAGCTGCAGGTCTGGCCTGGGCGCCCCGGCATGGCTTCGCACAAAACCGCCGCCCTGATTTACGCTCATCGACAGCGGCCCGCCGCGATCCCACAGATATCGCAGACCCGCCCTTATCTTGCCCGTCAGGGGACGCAGCTCATCATTCAGTGTGGGGCGGCTTGAGGTGTAAAAGTAAGAGACCGCCAGATGATCCTGCACATTGCGTCCCACGGCGGGCGAATGATGCAGCACCTCCACCCCGGCGGTTTTCAGCCCCTCTCCATCCCCGACGCCGGACAGTTGCAACAGTTGCGGGGAGTTTACAGCGCCGCCACACAGGATCACCTCCCGCCTTGCCAGGACCTTTTGCAGCCTGTTGCCGCGCACATATTCCACCCCGGTCGCGGATTTGCCTTCGAACAGAATGCGCGTGACCTGACAGCGCGTGCGAAGTTCCAGATTTTGACGACGCAGCGCCGGGCGCAAAAAGCCATTGGCGCTGGACGCTCTCAAACCCTGCCTCGTATTGATCTGGTAGACGCCCACCCCCTCGCCGTCCGGGCCGTTGAAGTCGCAAGTCGCCTGATACCCCAACGCCTTGGCCGTCTCCACGAACAGGTCGCATAATGGATGAGCGCGCCGGCTGATATCGGTCACATGGATCTCGCCGCCCTGGCCATGGTGATGGGTGGCGCCGTGATCATGATCTTCCGACTTGCGAAAATAGGGCAGAACATCATCATATCCCCATCCAGGATTGCCCATGTCGCGCCAGTCGTCGAAGTCCTCCGGCCGACCGCGCACATAGACCATGGCGTTGATCGAACCAGACCCGCCGATGACCTTGCCCCTTGGCCAGTAGCTTGATCGATCACCCAAGCCGGCGACGGGCGCGGTGTCGTACATCCAGTTGATCGAGCGATCGAAAAAGGTCCGGCCATAGCCAATCGGCAGCTGTATCCAGATCGTTCTGTCAGAGCCGCCAGCCTCCAGCAGCAGGACGCTGTATTTCCCGTTCTCGCTCAGACGGCTGGCCACAACACATCCCGCAGTGCCAGCCCCGACAATCACAAAGTCAAAGCTCTGCATCACACGACCGGATATTGGGTCATGTCGAGGTGAAGCCGATCCCCGGCATAGGGGTGAGCCAGCGCCACCGCTTCATTCAGTTCCACCCCCAGACCGGGCTCGCTGGAAGGGATGACATAGCCCTCAGACCACTGGATCGGCGTCTTCAGGATTTCACTGTGAAATCCACCCCAGGTCTCGATGCCCTCAAGGATCAAGAAATTAGGCGAGCAGGTCGCCAGCTGGATATTGGCGGCGCCGACCACCGGTCCGCAATAGAGGTGCGGCGCGATCTGAGCATGATGAACCTCCGCCATTCCGGCAATTTTCTTCGCTTCCAGCAGGCCGCCGACCCGCCCCAGATTGAGCTGCAATATCGCGGCGGCGCCCGCTTGCAGGAGGCGCCCGAAATCATATTTGGTGGCCAGACGCTCTCCCGTCGCGACGGGAATGGTGGTCGCCCGCGCGACCTTCGCCATCTCTTCGGGCGCGTCCGGCGGGGTCGGCTCCTCCAGCCACAGAGGGTCATAGGGCTCCAGGCGCCGGGCGAGGCGAATAGCGCCCGCCGCCGTCATCTGGCCGTGCGTGCCAAACAGCAGGTCCGCCTTGGTCCCGACAGCCTCACGCAATTGGCGGGCGAACCGCTCCGACAGATCCAGCGCCTCGAGTGACAATTGCCGCCCGTCAAAGGCGCTGTAGGGACCCGCGGGATCAAATTTCAGCGCGGTGAAACCCAGCTTCAGATAGTCTTCCGCCCGCAAGGCTGCCAGATCGGGGTCGTGATAGACGTCCGTCCGATCCCCGTCCCGCGGGTAGATATAGGTATAGGACCGCAGGCGTTCATGCACCTGGCCGCCCAACAGCTTGTAAACAGGCTGTCCCGCCGCCTTGCCAATAATATCCCAGCACGCCATTTCCAGCGCGCTGAGCACCCCCATCACCGTCAGGTCGGGATGCTGCGTAAAGCCAGCGGAATAGATGCGACGCCACATGGTTTCGATGTCGTGGGGGTCGCATCCCCGCACATAACGCTCGAACATGTCCTCGATCAATTTGGCGACAAGATGGGGGCTGAACGGCAAGCAATAGGCCTCTCCCAGTCCGGAGACGCCGTCATTCGTGGTCAGTTTCACAAACACGAAATATCGGCCGCCAAAATGAGGCGGCGGATTCCCCACCACGAAAGTCTTGATGTCCGTGAGCTTCATACAGTGTTCGCCCCTATGCGTAGAAGCCGTTGACGGACTTGTACTCCAGGAAGTCGTGCAAACCGAAGGCGCCCCACTCCCGACCATTTCCCGACTGTTTGAAGCCGCCAAATGGCAATTCGTAGTCCTGCCCCGCCCCGTTGATATGGACTGAACCCGCCCGCAGACGCCGCGCAACGCGCCGCGCTCTTTCCAGATCCAGCGACTGCACATAGGCCGCCAGTCCATAGGGGGAATCATTGGCGATACGGATGGCGTCCTCTTCATCCCCGAAGGGGATCATGCACAGGACCGGTCCGAAGATTTCTTCCCGCGCGATCAGCATCTGATTTTTCACGTCGGCGAAAATGGTGGGCCGAACATAGAAGCCGACCGGAAAATCCACCGGACGCCCGACACCGCCAGCAACCAGACGCGCGCCTTCGTTTAGGCCGGACTGGATCAAGGTCTGAATCTTGTCGAACTGTCGACGGCTCGACACCGGCCCCAGATGCGGCCCCGGTTGCGTCGGATCACCCAGGGTCACCGCCCCGGCAACACGGGCCGCCACCGCCACCGCTTCATGATAGGCGGACGCCTCAACCAACATCCGCGTCGGCGCGTTGCAGGACTGGCCGCTATTGTTGAAACAATGCAGCACGCCGCGCGTCACTGCGGCCTCCAGGCCATGATCGTCAAATACGATGTTCGCCGATTTCCCACCCAGTTCCTGCGACACACGCTTCACCGTGTCCGCCGCGGATTTCGCCACCTGCACGCCCGCTTGGGTGGAGCCCGTGAACGAGACCATATCGACCTGGGCATGGCTCGTCAGGGCGTCGCCCACGGACCGGCCGGAGCCATGGATCATGTTGAAAACGCCGGTGGGAAAGCCCGCCTCGTCGATGAATTCCGCGAAAAGCTGAGCCGACAAGGGGGCGGCTTCGCTTGGCTTCAAAACGATTGTGCAGCCCGCCAAAAGCGCAGGGCCGATCTTGGCCGCCAGTTGATTGATCGGCCAGTTCCAGGGCGTGATCAATGCACACACCCCGATCGGCTCGAGAACAAGGTTCGCCCCGGAGCCGATTTTTCGTTCCCAATCAAGCTGAAGCGCGGCCTCTATCGAAGCCGACAGGTGCCCCGGACCACAGGCGGCTTGCGAATGGCGTGACAGATCCAGCGGCGCGCCCATTTCGGTGGAAATAGCCGACACCATCTCTTCATATCGCCGCTCAAAAACCGCGATCAGCCTGCGAACACGCGCAATGCGGCTTTCCAGCGGCGTCGCGCCATAGAGGTCGAACGCCCGACGCGCGGCGCTGACGGCCAGATCAACATCGGCCGCATCACAGATCCCCACTGTCGCCACAACCGCTTCGGTGGCGGGGTTGATCACGGGTGCGGTTTCCAAACTGTCACGCGGCGCGACCCAGCGTCCATCAATATAGGATTTCAAAATGTCCAATGGTTCGCCTCGCAAGCCTGCTCAGGATCAGCGCCAATTCGTGGGATCAGACGTAGCCGATTGCAGATTTTTGTTCTTCAACCACAGTCTTCGCCGCCGCCCAATAATGCCACGCCGCCCAAAAGCCGGTCGGCGCCAGGATCAATAATGCGAGGCGAAGGCTCTCTGCGTCCGCACCATGCTTGCCGGCGAAGTAGTCGCTCATCCAGCCGACGCTCTGCGGCGCCACAATGAGATTGAGCACATTGGCCACCAGCAGCGACACCGCGATGAAGGTCGCACGCATTCTGGGCGGCGCAAGGTTCTGCAAGAGCGCCATGGCCGGGCCGATATAGAAATAGATGGCCGGAATAAATATCCACAACATCACCTTCGCCACCTCCAGCGAGTGGGTATAATAGGTGATGAACGACGGAATGGTCGTCAGCCCAACGCCCGCGGCCAGTAGCCAGACCACCCGTCTCGGATCGGTAAAGGCGCGTTGCCCCAACAGCCACGCTGTCGCCACTGAGGCGACAGATCCGGCAATCAGATGGATCGGCCCCACGACGCCGCCCGCCTGGTCCACGCTCAAATGATAGGCGCGTTGAAGGAAGGTGGGTGTGAACCACATGAGCCCCCATCCCCACAGTGCGGAGACGCCACCGCCCATGATCACGTGCACGGCCGCCTTTTGCTTGAACATAAAGGCCATGGTGGCGCGAAACGTCGGGTTCTGGCTGTCATCAACGGCGTCCAGCCTGCCCCGCTTGGGCTCGCGAATGGTCAGAAAGACCAGCAAACCCAACAAGGCCCCCGGAACGCCCAGCACCAGAAAAGCGGCGTGCCATCCCAACTTGCCCGCAACATAGCCGGCCATGTCGGCGCCCAACCAGGCCCCGATCGGCGCGCCGAGTGCGAAGACTGTCATGGCCATGGCCCTTCGACCGGCCGGGAAATAGTCCGCCACGATGGAGTTGGCCGGCGGAGTGCCGCCAGCCTCGCCCACGCCCACGCCGATCCTCGCCAGCAGGAACTGCCAGTAGTTCTGCGACAGCCCGCACATCGCCGTCATGGCCGACCAACAGACCAGGGCTGCGGCCAGGATATTGCGCCGGTTGGTCTTGTCCGCCAGCCAGGATATCGGAATGCCCAGCGTGACATAGAACAGCGCCAGTGGAATGCCAGTCAGGAAAGCAATCTGGCTGTCATTCAAATGCAGATCCAGGCGCATCTGCTCCATCACCGTGGTGACCACGTACCGGTCAGCAATATTGATGGCGTAGCTGACCATCATGATCATCAGCACATACCAACGCAATACGGCGGACGGTGATTGAGCCTCTGCTCTAGCGGCGGTTGCAGTCAATTAGGTCCCCTCGTCATCTGTAACCGCCCCGCCAAGTGCAAGGACCTCATCCCCCAAGGCCTCGCGAAGCGGTCCGAGATAGGGCGAAAAATGTCGCCACTGGTCCAGGCCGCTGCGGAAGATGGGCTGGCGCACCTGTTCGGAACTGGCTGTGCGCACGGCCCGTTCAGTCTGATGGAAATTGATGCAGGCCTCCTCAAAGGGCAGGCCGCAATGGGCCAATATGCGCCTGACCTGGGTTTCGAGGTCCGACACGACATCTTCGTACTGCACCCGCAGAACCTTGCCAGGCAGGACGCGATCCCAATGATCCATCAGGCGCACATAATCCCGGTAGTAGCGTCCGATCTGTTCCAGGCCGTAACTGAAATCCTGACCTTCGGCGAACAGTTGCTTGTAGCCGCTGAAACAGCAGGCCATGGCCTCGCGCCGGGCGTCGATAATCTTGGCGTTCGGAAGGATCAGATGAATGAGCCCGATATGGCGGAAATTGTTCGGCATCTTGTCGATGAAAAACGGCGTGGCCTTGCGATGCATGGCCGTATCGCGAATGAAGGCCTCGCCAAACGCGGTCAGTTCCTCGTTCGTCAGGGAGGTCAGGTTTGCGGGATAGACGGCTTCGTCATCCACGCGCCTTCGGCCATCCAGCCGGTGAGCCAGGGCCAGAATATTGGGCAATTCCATTGTGCCCTCCACCTGAGAGTGGGAGGCCAGAATCTGCTCCAGCAAGGTTGAACCGGCCCTTGGCAGGCCCACGATGAAGATCGGATCGGGCGCCAAGGCGCCAGCGCCGCGTTTGGCTGAGAACAGCGCCTCGGTGCATGTGTCGATCTGGGCTGAGAGATCGGCCTCCATCCTGTCGGCGCTGTAGCTCAACTCCTCGCGCTTGAGACGATTTCCCCGCTCGTAATAGTCAAAGGCGGTTTCAAAATCCGCAGCGTCTTCAAAGGCTTTGCCGAGGGCGAAACACAGGTGATAGCGGTCAGGCGTGCTGACAAATTTGGCGCGTTCCTGCGCCTGCATCTGGCGCATCTCGGCATCAGTGAACCGATAGGTTTTGAGGTTTGCCAAACTCCAGAAGGCGTCCCCGAAATCGGGCCTGATGGCGTAGGCGGCGCGATAGGCGTTCACCGCATCTTCCTGCCGACCTATGGTTTTGAGCGCATGCCCTCTCTGCATCTGCACGGCTGGCTCGTCGGGCAGGTCTTTCAACAGATTATCGAGTATTTCCAGCGCCGTATCATAGCTTCCGACCGTCAGGTGCTGGCTGGCGTGCTGCAGCTTGTAATAGGGGTTGTCCGGTGCATCCCTGACCAGTTCCGTAGAGGCTTGCAGCGCCTGGGCGAACTTCTGCCGTCCGTTCAGGACCTTTACATAGTCAAACCGACCCTGGAAAAATCTGGGCTCAAGGACCGCGCAGCTTTCCAGCAGAAACTCGGCCTCCTCCATCGCGTGGGCGCGCACCCCCAATTCCGCCAAAAGGCGCATCGCTTCAAAATGGTGCCCGTTGCGTTGCAGGAAATCGCGGCAAAGGCGCTCAGCCTTGTAGACCCGCCCCTCCGACATGAAGCTGGTGACGCTGATCAATTCCGGCGGCAGACTGGAAAGCCAGTCCAGCTGCGCGCGCGCAATCGCGGCTTTGCGCAGCTTGTTCCGGGCTGTGTAGAGCTCCACCAACGCCCGCCAACTGGCCGGCAGAGCCGGGTTCAGCGCCACGGCGCGCTCAAAATCGTGGATCGCCTGATCAAGCAGGCCCAAAGCCCGATGAATATGGCCCATTTCCTGATAGGCGCGGCCGTAATCCGGGCGCACCTGTAAGAGGCGCTCAAGGGTCTCCAGAGCCTCAGAACCGCGTTTCTGGTAACGCTGGCTCACTGCCAGAATATAAAGCGCGTCGAAATCGTCGGGGTGGTCGCTTAGTCGCGCCGCCGCGAGCGACGCCGCACCTGTCAAATCGCCCGACTGCAAACGCGCC
>CAIOJR010000014.1 GCA_903858685.1 uncultured Caulobacterales bacterium
TGATCAGCTCGGATGTCCGCCGGCTGGTGAACATCAGGGGTGATTCATTGAGGGACAGGGGCCGGTAAAGCTCGCGCATCAATTCCTGCGCCTGAGGATCAGACGTGCCGATGACCACGCGATCCGGCCGCTTGAAGTCGCCGATCGCAGCGCCTTCGCGCAGGAACTCAGGATTGGATACAACCGCGAACTCAGCCTGGGGCCTGATCCGCTTGATGATGGCTTCTATTTCATCGCCCGTTCCGACCGGCACGGTGGACTTGGTCACGACGACGGTAAACCCATCCATGAGCGCGGCGATTTCTTCCGCTGCCGCATAGACATAGCTCAGATCGGCATGTCCGTCTCCGCGGCGCGACGGCGTGCCGACCGCGATAAACACCGCGTCGGCCTGTCTGACCGCCTCCACCGGATCAACCGTGAAGGCCAACCGTCCCGCCGCCACATTATCGGCGACCAACCGGTCCAGTCCCGGTTCAAAGATCGGAATCTCGCCGGATTGCAGCCGCTCTATCTTGCCCGCGTCCTTGTCGACACATGTGACGATGTGCCCAAAATCTGCAAAGCAGGCCCCGGAGACCAGTCCGACATAACCAGCCCCGAACATGACGACGCGCATCTAAATCACCTAAACTGCTGCAATTAATGTGAAATCATAGACTAGATTAGTTTTCAACTTGGTGAACATCCGGTCGAAGGCGGCTGGCAACGCCACAAATGCGGCGGCGCGTTTGAGCCAATGGCCATAATGCGCCCTCGCCGCGCTCGCCCGACCCGAAGTGACCCGGTCCGCCCGCCCCTAAGCCTGAGCGGCCGCGTTGCGCGCGGCGTGGTGTTGCTGCCAGCGCCAGGTGTCCGCACACATTTCCTCCACCGATCGAACCGCCCTCCAGCCCAGCAGGGCGTTTGCATTGGCGGGATCGGCATAGGAGGCGGCGACGTCGCCGGGCCTGCGGTCGCACAGTCTGTATTCAACCTTGCGCCCACTGACGGCTTCGAACGCCGCGACCATTTCAAGAACGCTGACCCCGCGCCCCACGCCCAGATTGATCGGGGTGAAGCCCTTGTGGGATTTCAGATATTTCAGGGCGGCGACATGGCCTTCGACCAGATCGACAACGTGGATGAAGTCACGCACGCCGGTTCCGTCCACCGTCTCATAGTCTGATCCGAATACATTCAGATAGGGCCTCTGGCCGGTCGCGACCTGCGCCACAAACGGCATCAGATTGGCCGGGACGCCGCGGGGATTTTCGCCGATGACGCCGCTCTTATGGGCGCCGACCGGGTTGAAGTATCGCAAGCTCGCCACGCCGAACTCGGGGTCGGAGCCGCACAGATCCTCAAGCATGTATTCGACGACGAGCTTGGTCTGGCCATAGGGGTTGGTGGCGGAGCGGGGCGAGGCCTCGGTCACGGGCTGGACCTTGCAATCCCCATAGACCGTGGCCGAGGACGAAAAAATGATCGACCTGACCCCGGCCCTCTGCATCGCCTTCAGCACTTCCAGCGTGCCGCCGACATTGACCTCATAATATTCCAGCGGAATGGCCACCGACTCTCCCACCGCCTTCAGCCCGGCAAAATGCATCACCGTACTGATCCTGAACCGGGCAAAAACGCTGTCGAGGAATGCGGCATCGCGGATATCCCCCTCCAGAAAGATGGGCGCCGCTCCGGTGATCAGTTGAAGGGCGTCCAGGGAGGAGCGATCCGAATTGGCGAAATTATCGATGATCACGGCCTCATAGCCGGCCTCAGCCAGGGCGAGGCACGCATGGCTGCCAATATAGCCCGCGCCGCCAGTGACCAGAATAGTCTCTTTCATCACAGATCCTCAAATGAAGCGTCGCGGCCCGCCAAGATCGCAGGCAGCGCAATTCAGTGATCAGACGCCCCTGCGTCAATCCACTTTCGCGTGGCCTGGGGGATTTGCACCTTCGGATACCGGACCGCAGGCTTCCCGCTGCGGAGACCCTCTCAACGAATGGCGTTTCAACGCAGGTAAAAATAAGGCTCGGTATTGATATAGGACGCTTCCGGCAGCCTTGCGGCACCATTGGGTTCGTTTCGCCAAATGGGCTGATTTATTTTGCCATCA
>CAIOJR010000015.1 GCA_903858685.1 uncultured Caulobacterales bacterium
ACGACAGGAAGCACGGCCCCGGAGGGCTTAAGCCAATTACTTGATTTTTAAGAAGAAAAATGGCGCGCCCGGAACGATTCGAACGTCCGACCCTCAGATTCGTAGTCTGATGCTCTATCCAGCTGAGCTACGGGCGCGCTGTCGCTGTACAGCGAGGGCGGGATACCTATCGAGTCATCGACGCTGACGCAAGCGGCGTTTGGCAAAAAGTTTGATCGGATATGCGGGATATGGACGTGTCCAGCTTGCACCGCGCTTTGAGGCGGGAGTAATCGGCTCTAGGGCCTCAGAGTTTGCGCGGCCGGCAGGGGGATCAGCATTATGGGCGTTTCAGTTGTTCGTCATAGCTTCATATTGGCGACGGCGCTGGCCGTGGCTTGTGGCCTTGGCGCATCGCCCTCTCAGGCCAGACCTCACGCGCTCGTCAAGGCCCATGCGGTGGTCGTGGCCGCGGAGCCGGATGCGGCTCAGGCTGGACTGGCCGTGCTGAAGGCAGGCGGCGGGGCTGTGGACGCGGCGGTCGCCATTCAGGCGGTTCTGGGCCTGGAGGAGCCGCAAAGCTCCGGGCTGGGGGGCGGCGCCTTCCTTGTCTATTATGACGCCAAAACCGGTCGAACCCGCGTCTATAACGGCCGCGAAACGGCGCCGGCCGCCGCCACGCCCAACCTGTTCATGGACGATCAGGGCAAGCCGATGGGCTATATCAACGCCATCGTATCGGGAAGATCCACCGGCGTGCCCGGGGCCGTCGCGATGCTGGCCAAGGCCCATGCGGACCATGGCAAGCGCCCCTGGGCGAGCCTGTTCAGGGACGCTGAAAAGCTGGCTCGCGACGGATTTGTCGTCCCCGGACGCATGGGGGCGGCCATGTCGTCGCCCTTTCCCATGGCCAATACGGATGACGCCAAGGCCTATTTCACAAAGCCGGACGGACAGAGATACAAGGCTGGCGACGTCATGACCAATCCGGCCTATGCACATTCGCTTGGCCTGATCGCGCAGCAGGGCGCCGCGGGGCTGTTAAAGGGCGAGCTGGCCGGACAGATCGTCGAACGGGTCGCGCATGAGGCCATTCCCGGCAAGCTCACAGCGCAGGATATGGCGACCTACAAGCCTGAAGTCACCGATGCGCTTTGCCGCCCCTATCGCCAGTACCGGATATGCACGACCCCGCCGCCCGCGGGCGGCGTGGGCGTTCTGGAACTGCTCGGCATACTGGAGCATACGGACATAGCCAGCCGCGGCCCCAAGGACCCGGAGGCCTGGTTCCAGTTTGCCCAGGCCAGTCGCCTGGCCTATGCCGACCGCGACTATTATGAGGGCGATCCGGACTTCGTTTCCGTTCCCAGTCAGGGTCTGACGGATCCCGCCTATGATGCGGCCCGTGCGGCGCTGATCCCGACCGTGGGCGGAGCCGCGCCAGGGCCCGGCAACCCGCCGGGCGCGACGCCGCACGGCACGGATGCAACGGCTGAACCCGGCGGCACCACGCATTTTGTGGTGGTGGACGCCGACGGCGACATGGTGTCCATGACGACGACGGTTGAGTCCGTCTTCGGATCGGGCCGCATGGCGGGCGGCTTTTTTCTGAACAATCAGCTGACGGACTTCTCACCCCCCGTGGCCGCCGACGGGACGCTGGCCGCCAATGCGCCGGGGCCGCGCAAGCGCCCCCGCTCGTCCATGTCGCCGGTGATCATCTTTGATTCCCGCAACCGACCGGTCGCCGCGATCGGCTCGCCCGGCGGCAATTCCATCGTGGCCTATGTCGCCAAGGCCATTGTCGGATGGGTGGACTGGAAACTGCCGTTGCAGGACGCCGTCAACCTGCCCAATCTGGTGGCGCGCGGCGGCGTGGTCTCCGTGGAAAAGGGCATGGATCCGGCCATTGTCGCCGCCTTGCAGGCTCATGGCCTGCCTGTGCGCCCCGATGCCGGCGAGGCCTCTGGCCTGAATGGGGTGGTGTTGCATGGCAAAGCATTCGAGACGGCGGCGGACCCGCGCCGTGAAGGCGTCGCCCGCAGCTATTGAGTCTCGCTGACGAGGTCAGGGAGGGACAGTTCGAATATGGCGCCATCCTCATCCGACCGCGCCAGGGTCAGATCACCACCATGACCCCGCGCCAACTCGCGTGCGATCGCCAGTCCCAGCCCGGCCCCATCAGGCCGTTGAGAGCCTGAAAAGGCCTGAAACAGGCGTGTGCGCGCACGCTCAGGCAGTCCTGGCCCATTGTCGGCGATGCGGATCAGGGTCTGACCTTCGCCCTGAGCGGCGCTGACCGCGATCAATCCGCGACGGCCCGCAGGGGGATTGGCCTCAATGGCCTGCCGCGCATTGCGAAACAGGTTGACCAGAATGCGATGAAGCTGGTCGGGATCGGCCTGGACGGTCAGGTCGGTCGCAAGGTCAATCATGAGAGACACGCCCTCCTCATCCAGACCCGCATCCTCGCCGGCTTCCGCCGCTGCATCGGCCAGGGAAACGGGTGAGCGTTCCGGCGCCGCCTCTTCGCTCTTGCCATAGGCCAGCACGCCCTCAGCCAGGCGCACCGCCCGGTCCAGCGCGCGTTCCAGTCGCGGCAGGGCCTGGGCCACCTTGGGGTCGCCGGAGGTCGCCAGGCGCTCTGAGGCGAACTGTGCGCTGGTCAGCATATTGCGCAGGTCGTGATTGATCTTGGCCACCGCCTCGCCCAGCGCCGCCAGACGGGCGCGACTGTGCAGCGCCGCCAGCAGATCCTCCTGCATCCTCGCCAGTTCCGCTTCGGCGCGACCGATCTCGTCATGACGACCAGAGGGCTTGAGCCGGGCCGCGGGATCTTCCGGCTTGGCGCGAAAACGCTCCATCGACAGGGTGATCCGGCGCATGGGGCGCACCAGAAAGGCGTTCAGCGAAAGATAGACCAGAAGGCCCGCAACAAGCGAAATGAAGACAGAGCTGATCAGGATGCTTTCCAGATAGGTGATCAAGTCGGTGCGAAGCGGCGCCTCAGGCGTGACAATCTCGACAAAATCGCCATCGCGGAACTGAGGTTTGGCCACAATCCGCAACATGCGCGGCTCCCCGGGCGTCAGGGTCTCAAACGGCGCGGCGAGCCGATCCAGAAAATTGCGGTTGCGAAGGTCGACCAGGGTCGGCGCCTTTTCCATGCGCGGCGCTGTCAGCAAAAGACGGCGCATGCCTTTGGACGACACCGCCACCGTGACCACGCCGGCGCCTTCCAGCAGTTCGGCCGTCTTGCGCTGGGGAATGGCGCCCGGCGGGGCCAGCTCCACGGCGACAGACGCCTCCTCCGCCAGGCGGGTGCGCACAATCAGCCAGTTCTCGTGGAAGCTGGCGAGAGAGGGGGCAAGGATCATCAGTTCGGCGAACATGACGAAAAGCGCCGTCAGGCCGAGCAGTCGGGCGGACAGCCCCCCCGGCCAGCGAAGACGGCGATGCGTCGCGCCGACAGTCATGGATCCTCGTTTCCTGTCGCCCGGCGGGAGGGGCGAAATCAGCGGACCCGCCGAAAGCACAGTGTTTCCTCATCTCAACTACTTCAGCCGGGGGCTGTGGGCAATCACGGCTGGGACTTCTTAGCCCAGGCGGCGCCGCACCAGGAGCCGCCAGGCGGCCGGCGCCAGCGCCAGCGCGACCAGACCCGCCATCATGGCGAGCCATTGCGGCTCTAGAAGCAGGGTGGGATTGGGCTTCTCTCCCCGCTCGAACATGCGCCCAAGGCCGGAGCCGATCGCCGCATAGACGAGCGTGGAGGGCGCAACCCCCATGAGGGTCGCCGTCAGATAGCTGGCCGTTCGCATCCGCAACAGGCCGGCCGTGACATTGACCAACCAGATCGGCAAGCCCGGAATCAGCCGCAAGGTCAATATATAGGCGAAAGCGTTGCGGCTGGCGCCCGCCTCAAGGCGCTGCAACAATCCGCCCGCCCTTATGGCCCGCGCCCTCAAGGTTTCGCCCCAGGCCGAGCGAGCCGCGAGAAACATGGCGGTGGCGCCCGCCGTGACGCCGGTGACCGCCGCGGCCGCCCCCTCCCACATGCCGAACAGGAACCCTCCGGACAGGGTCATGACGAGAGCGCCCGGCAGCGAGAAACCAACGACCATGGCATAGACCGCGACATAGATCAGCACGGTGGCGAGAGGGTGATCGCGCACCAGAGCCTGAAGCTCATGTCGTCTCACCTGAAGCTGGGTCAGGCTGAACAGGTGTCCTGCATCGACGGTCACGGCAAGGGTGACGGTGACGCCCACAAGGGCCGCAAACAGCCACAGGGCGAATCGGGGGTTATGGACGACCGTCCGGGATGGCGGCTCTGCGGGCGGCGGGGGCATGATCAGATGTGGTCTTCCCGTCGGTCAAGAATCGGCGAATCCGCCGCAATGAGCCCAGGCACAGCTTTCACAGGTTGACAGATCAAGCGCCATGCCTCATATCCGCCCGCTCATTTGAACCGTGTTTCTGTACAGCGGAGTTTCGCCGTGAAGCGCACCTACCAGCCCAGCCGCCTCGTGCGCAAGCGTCGTCACGGATTTCGCTCGCGCATGGCCACCAAGAACGGCCAGAAGGTCATCGCCCGTCGTCGCGCTCGCGGCCGCAAGCGTCTGACCGCCTAAAGCCGTTCCTGTCGCGGCCCGGCGCGGTCGCACATTGTGACTGACGAAAAGCCAACCCTGACGCGGTTGAAGCGGCGCAGCGAGTTTCTCGCCGCCGCTAAAGCTGCTTATTGCGCCAGGGGCGCCATTCTTATCCAGCTTCGCAACCGCGGAGATGGTTCGCCGGAAATCCGTGTCGGCTTCACCGCCACGCGCAAGATCGGCGGCGCTGTGATCCGCAACCACGCCAAACGCAAACTGCGCGAGGTGGCCAGAGCCCTGCTGCCAGATTTGGGACTGGGCGGTTGCGACTATGTGTTCATCGCCAGATCAGGCGCGCCGGATCGTCCATTGACCCAACTTCTGGATGACGCGCGCAAGGCTCTGGGGCAACTGTCGCGGCAGGCCGACGGCGACGCGCCTGCACGAAACGCGCAGCGCGCGCCCAAGGATCGGCCGCCTCACGAGGGTGTTCTGCCATGACCAAACCTGCGCCATTGCCCCAGCCCGTCTTTACGGACGCGGCGCTGGAAACCGCCCGCATCCTTTTCGCCAGACAGGCGGACTTCATCATGGGCGCGGCCCAGGTTGACCAATTGCCGCCGCCAGACCTGCCCGAAGTCGCCTTCGCCGGGCGCTCAAACGTCGGCAAGTCGAGCCTCATCAACGCCTTGACGGGACGGCACGGCCTGGCTCGCGCCTCGACAGAGCCGGGCCGGACGCGCGAATTGAACCTGTTCCTGCTGGATGAACAGATACGCCTGGTCGATCTGCCCGGTTATGGTTTTGCCCGCGCCTCCAAGGGGGAGACCAAGAAGTTTCAGAACCTCGGTCGGGCCTATCTGCGCGGTCGCCCCAATCTGAAACGCGTCTATCTTCTGATCGACGCCCGACACGGACTGAAATCGGTGGACGCCGAGGCGCTCGATGCCCTGGACCTGGCCGCGGTGTCCTACCAGATCGTGCTGACCAAGGCCGACAAGATCAAACCGGCGGAAGCCGCGCGTGAAGCCGACCGGACGCTAAAGGCCATCGCCAAACGCCAAGCCGCCTTTCCGCGCGTGGCTGTGACCTCGTCAGCCAAGGGTGGCGGGATGGCCGAACTCAGGGCGGAAATCGCCATGGCCGCCCACAAGCTGGATGACGATGCGCTGAAGCCCGGGACCCCAACGCCGTCCGCCGAAGAGTCAGCTTAGTCGGGCGGAAATGCTGTCTTCGAAATCACGCATCATGTCGACATAGTCGTCAAACGGCATCATGGTTCCGCCCTGAGAGCGGGCGCGATATCGCCAGAACTGAACCACATGCTGCAGCTGCCCCAGCTGTTCGCCGAGCTGGATGAACAATTGGGGCGAGCTCAACAGAAATGTCTTGAAGGCCAGCGGATTTTGGGCCCCGACCATCTGATGATAGGCCTTGTCATAAGCCCCGATCACATCAGACAGGCGATTGAAACCCGCCACCATCGCACGCCCAAGACGCCTGCGCGCCGCTTCGAGCATCTGCTGTGCGTCTGAATCCACGCCTCGGATGGGTTGCATGTCCCGCATTTCGCGGATGACCGGGGCAATTTCGCCCTCGATGCTCTTGGCCACCCATTTGTAATAGAGAAAGCCCTTCCAGCAGAACATGCCTTCGCGGAACTCGTCCTCCGAGAGGCGCAAGGTCTGGCGCAACGGCTCCATTTCATTGTCATAGGTGCTGGACAGCATCTTTTTCACCAGGCGCCCGATCGCTTCATTTCGCGCCGAACCACTGAGCGACATCGACACCAGCATGGATATCTCGCCAAAAACGAACGCTTCCATCCGCCCGACATCCAGCAGGTTCAGTTCAAAATAGCGGGTGTCGGGAAAGGCGCCGACCTTTGACAACCATTCGCGCAACAGAAACGGATCAAATGACGGCAGCTGATCCAGCGCCTTGAGCACCCGCACATCAGCAAAGCGCTTCTCCATGTCTGAACCAATCGCTTCGCTCAGCACTTCGAGATAGTTCGGCTGACCGACAAATATATAACGACCGCCCGCATCGAGATTGGACAGGTCGATAGGGATCAGAATCTTGGTGGCCGTACCGCGCCCATCATCGAAAATCTCGGACTCGTTGCGACGCAGGCGATGCTTGATGACGAACGACTTGTTGAGCACCGGGTGACTGAAGAACGGCTTCTCCACCGGTTCATTGTCGACCAGGGCCCCTTCCCAAACGCGCAGAAGGTCAAGGACCCGCGCCGTCGACCCCGCCTTGTGCAGCCGCGACAGGCTGCGAATATTGGTCTCTAGCTGCGGTCGAGCCATAGGCGCCTTCGGAAACGCGGAACACAGGAATGCGAACCGGGCATTGTGAGCTTGGATCACAAGTTTTAAAGGCGATCACTTAACGATTGGCCAACCAAAGGGCCGGTGCGGTGCGCAGGGACGCCACAATGCGCCGCGGTAAACGCAAATCTCCACTCCCCATGGGCGACAGTTTCCGCTATTGCGCGCCCATGAGCGATACGACCCCCATTGCGGCGACAGGCCACGGACACGACGCGGTCGAAGAGCAGGGCTGGGCGACGGCCCGCACCCTGGCCGAGGCCCTGCCCTATATCCAGATCTATGACCGCGAAACCGTCGTGATCAAATATGGCGGCCACGCCATGGGCGAAGAGACCGTCGCCCAGAAGTTCGCCGGCGACGCCGTGCTTCTGAAGCTTCTGGGCGTTCACCCGGTGGTGGTCCATGGCGGCGGGCCCCAGATCAGCCGCATGCTGGACAAGGCGGGCGTGAAGTCGACCTTCATCGATGGACTGCGCGTCACCGACAAGGCCACCATGGAAGTGGCGGAAATGGTCCTGTCCGGCGCCATCAACAAGGAAATCGTGCACTGGATCAATCGCGCCGGCGCCGAGGCTGATGTGCGCGGAGTGGGCCTGTCCGGCAAGGACGCCCGGCTGATCACGGTTGAGAAAGCCACCCGCACGCGGCGTGATCCGACGAGCAAGCTCGAAGAGGTCATTGATCTGGGATTCGTGGGCGAACCGTCCGAGGTCGACCCCAAGATCATCGAGGCGCTGATCTTCGCTGATCAGGACTATGTGCCGGTCATTGCGCCCATTGGCGTATCGGTCGAGGGCGAGACCTTCAACATTAATGCCGACACCGTCGCTGGCGCACTCGCCGGGGCCCTGAAGGCTAAGCGGATGCTGTTGCTGACGGACGTGGTGGGTGTTCTGGGACCGGATGGCCAGCTGATCCGGCAGCTGACCGTGGGTGAGGCGCGCAAGGCCATAGCCGACGGCGTCGCAACCGGCGGCATGATTCCGAAGCTGGAAACCGCCATTGCCGCGGTCGAATCCGGCGTCGAGGCCGTGGTCATTCTGGACGGTCGCAGGCCGCACGCCATGCTGGTTGAGTTGTTCACCGAGCATGGCGCCGGCACGCTGATCCTGCCTTAAGCCCGCCCATGAGCGCCGACCTGACCGGTATCGACACCTGGATCTTTGACCTGGACAATACCCTCTATCCGCCCGAGACCGAGTTCCTGGCCCTGATTGACGAACGCATTACAGAGTTCACAATGCGCGAAACCGGTTTGCCGAGGGACGAGTCCCGGGCGCTCCAGAGACGGTTTCTGGACGATCACGGCACGACCCTGGCGGGGATGATGGCGCAGTACGGCATCAATCCAGGTCAGTTTCTCGATGAAGTTCACGATGTGAGCCATGATCGCCTGAAACCCGACCCGCTGGTCAGGGCCGGGATTGCGCGCCTGCC
>CAIOJR010000016.1 GCA_903858685.1 uncultured Caulobacterales bacterium
ACTTCCTGGGCTGGAAGCGACTTGCAGTGCACCGACCGGTACCATCCCAGGCGCATCAACTGCGCAATCCCGCGGGCGTCTTTCTTGTCTGTCTTCACCGGCATGATCTTGAAGGCGGTGCGCACATGGCGGGTTTCAAGCAGCTCCACCGGCAAGCCCGCCTTCGCCATCGTCGCGTGAAGCCACTGCGACAGCGGTCCAGCTTCCAGGCCAATCCGCGCCAAAGGCACCCCGTGCTCGGTAAACCAGGCGATCAGCGCCTCCGGCTCGCTGGCCACTTTCGCCTCCCGGACAATCTTGCCCTGCGCGTCCACAATGCAAACACTGGAGCTTTCCAGAGAGACGTCGATTCCTGCATAGTATTCCATGGTCGTTCCTCGATGATGCTTGGCGCAGGCCCAACACCTGACGCCGCTGCTGTTGACACCATCATTCTGAGGGACGACCACCCAACCTCAAGAGGTCAGGGCCTCCGGCCGGCCCGTTACCTCATCTCAGAATGCCGACGATGTTAGGCTCGGACCAGTCGTCTTGTAAGCCTTCGGATGTGCGCGATGAGGATCCATGCAACTGCGCTCTGGATTGTGGCCTCAAAATCTTTTGCCAGTCGTCGGCAGCGACCGAGCCAAGCAAAAGTCCTTTCGACGACCCAACGTCGCGGTAGAAGTTCGAAGCCCACAGCCTTGTCGGAGCGCTTGATGATCTCGAAGGTCCACAGGCCCAGCGGTGCCATGGCGTCGCGGAGCTTGTCCCCGGCATAGCCACCATCGGCGAACACATGACGCAGCCAAGGGCAGAGCGAGCGGATCGACATCAAGGTGGCGGGCGCGCCATCGCGGTCCTGGATATCGGCGGTGTGAACATGGAGGCCAACCAGGTTGCCCTCAGTGTCGGTGACAATGTGGCGTTTGCGACCTTTGATCTTCTTGCCGGCGTCGAAGCCCGTCGGCCCACCGCTTTCAGTAGTCTTGACCGATTGGCTATCGATAACCCCCGCGGTCGGGCTGGCCTCTCGACCAACCGATTCCCGCAGCGCCACCACCAGCATGTGATTGATATGCGACAACAATCCGCTGCGGGACCACGCGTAGAAATAACCCTGGACGGTCGAATAGGGTGGGAAGTCCTTCGGAATAGCCCGCCATTGGCAGCCCGTCGAGGCGATGTACAGGATCGCCTCGAACACCGACCGAAGGCTCGTTTTTCTCGGTCGCCCCATCTTCGACGGCTTCGGCAGAAACGGGGAGACCAGCGCCCACTCCCGGTCCGTCAAGTCGCTTGCATAACGCAGCGCGTCACGCCGATAATGATCGCGGGTGGTTTCAGTCCAAGCCATCGTGAACTCCATTGTGCTTCGCAACCCAACGGAATCACAACTGATTGAAATCACCCACCTTATTTTTCAGTCAGCCTCTTAGAAAAGGTGAAGCACCCCCCATATGGCAGGGACAGCCGCATCAGGGGTCGCACACACATGCAGACGCGCAATCCGTTCCTCGACGAACTCGCCAAGACCATGGAAGG
>CAIOJR010000017.1 GCA_903858685.1 uncultured Caulobacterales bacterium
CCAGGCCGAAGCGCCCGCCGGGTCCAGCAGCACCTTCTTGCCCCTGAGGGCCGAAAGGGCGCCTGGCAGGGCGTCGGGCGCATCCAGTTGCACCGAATTGCCAAGCCAGGCGGGCAGGTCTTGCGTGACCTTGGCCGGGTCCAGGAACAGGCGCGCCTTGCCGTCCGTATCCACAATGGCCTGTCCGAGCGGCAGGGGGGAGCGGATAACGTCCCCGCCCCGGATATTGAACAGCCAGGCCAGAGAGGCGGGCGCGGTCAGGACCGCCACATCGGCGCCCGCAGCCGCAATCGCCTCCCCGATCCGGGCGCGCTTTTCCGCTGCGCCCTGTCCAGCATAGGCTTCCTGATGCGGGACCACCGGCGCCTGAGGCTGGGCCGGACGGTCCGTCCAGGCGGTGTCGATGGGGTTGGGGTCCACCGAGATCAGCTGAGCGCCCGCGCGCTGGGCCGCCGCCTTCAGCCGCTCCAGACTATCTGGCGCATGCAGACGGGCGTCGAAGCCGACTCGCTGTCCAGGCTTGAGATTACGCTCCAGCCAGAGCGGCACGCCGCCCTCCACCAGATCGTGATAGCTGAAAAACTGGCTGTCCACCTGGGCGCGGACCTGCAGGGTGTAGCGCCCGTCCACGAACATGGCCGCCTGATCCCGCATGACCACCGCCGCCCCTGCCGAGCCGGTGAAGCCGGTGGCGAAGGCCAGCCGGTCATTGGCGCTGGGCAGGTACTCGTTATTGTGCTCGTCCTCATGCGGAACGATCAGCCCATCCAGGCGCAGGCGAGCAAGCTCGGCGCGGATCAGGGGCAGGTGCTTCTGGCCGAAACTGGGATCGGCGTGATCTTCGAAGTTCTGGAACATGCCCCTATCTAGGCATGGCGAAACAAGATTGCAAAGAATGGCGTCGTCCCGAATTTCAGTTCACGCCGATTGCGAATAGATCGCCGGCATGGTGGCCACGACCTTGCCGCTCGCATCTCGAACGCTTCTGGGTAGTTCGCACGTCAAAAGTCGCCCTAGCGTTATTTCCCTTCGATCCGCAAAATGATTCCCAAGATCGCGCGCAGTTTGCGCCCGCCCCGGCGGGAAAACCAATGTTGTCGCGACGCTCCCTATTTCGGCCAACATCTTCGCAGTGGGAATTTGATCGCTATCAGCGGTGATCAATATTTGCCGATGAACTTCACCCGAAATGGCGTCCCTGACCATCTGAATCCCGATGGCGACATCAGTCTGCTTTTCTTCGCGAAAGGCACAGGATCGGGACTGGGTGTAACAAACCCTATTTGACTTCTTAAACTTTCCCTCAACTATCGTGACATTCGTGGCCTTAAGCGCCGCAATATAATTCCTGTGTCGCAACTGTTTTTCATGATCGTAGGGCCATACAGCTGTGAAGAAATATACCCTGTCCAGACATTCACCGGTCATCAGAAACGATTCGCACAGTTTCCAAATGTTTATCCATTTTAACTTGTAGTTATCGATTTTGTCTATTGCATGGTATAGATTAAATCCATCGATATATACTCTAACCTTGTTCATATTTTTCTCTTGACTTTTTACAAGCGTAAGCATAGGCTTTTCACATCCACCCGGTGCGCTCGATGCATCGGAAAGGGGGGCTAAGCCGCAAGGTTGGCCCCCCTATTTATTTGCGCCTAAGCGAACTCACCTCGCGCAAGTTCACACCTGTCCGATATAATTGAATTTCAAATTGCTATCTATGGAAGAAATTTGAAGCGCCGAAAGACTGATCGGCGCTTTGGTGAACCGTTATCGTCTGCTACCGCAAAGCCGCTCAGCGTGTTCCGCGCGTCAGAACCAGCGTCGCCCAGGCGTCGCGGCGCACGCGCGAGGTCAGGCGGAAGCCGCGCGCCAGATAGGCGGCCCGGACATAGCGCTCCTGGGTGCGCAACAAACCCGAAAGGATGGCGATTCCGCCGGGCTTGAGCGCGCCCTTGATCGGCTGGGCCAGGCTGACCAGAGGCCGCGCCAGAATATTGGCGAAGACCAGATCATAGGGCGCATGGTCGGCGACAAGCTTGTGCCCTAGGCCAGAGGCGTGGACAAAGCGCGCGCCCACCTTGTTGACCATTGCGTTCTCCCGGGAGATTCGCACCGATACGCGGTCAATATCCGTGCCGACGGCGGTCGTCGCGCCTGTCTTGGCCGCCGCAATGGCCAGAACGCCTGTGCCCGCACCCACATCCAGCACCTTGCGGAACGGCTTGTGACGCTTGAGCAGACGGTCATAGGCGATCAGGCAGCCGACCGTGGTGCCATGATGGCCGGTGCCAAAGGCGGCGCCCGCCTCGATTCGCAGATTGACGGCGTTGAGCGGCGCCCGGCCCCGGTCGTGCACGCCAAAGATAAAGAACCGGCCCGCGCGCACCGGCGGCAGGCCAGACAGCGCCATGGCCAGCCAGTCGGCATCAGCCAGAACCTCTGTCGAGACCTTCAGCGTCGGATAGCCCGCCAGAAGCTCATTCAGGCAGTCGGCTTCGGCCACCTCGGTCGGGAAGGCGTCGATGCGCCAGACATCATGATCCTCGTCCTCTTCCAGAATGGAATAGGTCGCGCCCTCCAGCAGCGGCGAGGCGTCGATGGCGCGCGCGGCGGCTTCGGTGACGGCGCGCGGGCCGCGGGCGATGATCTGTACGGCGGGATCGAGGTGCATCCGCCGTCTCTAATGCCTCAAGCGCGATGGGCCAAGCCTTTCGCGGTTTCGACACCTCGTAACCCCTTTGTTAACCATAACCGGACCAATGGTTAACGAGTCGAGGCCTTGGCCCGACTCGGTTTTTGACGACGAAGGGTGACTGAAATGAACGGCGCGCAAGTTCTCGACATCGGCCGGGACGCCATCTGGCTGACCATCCAACTGGCCGCGCCCATGCTGATTGTCGGGCTGGTCGTCGGCGTGGTGGTGGGGCTGATCCAGACCCTGACCCAGATCCAGGAACAGACCCTGGTCTTCGTGCCCAAGGTGCTTTCGGTGTTTCTGACCCTGCTGATCTCCATGCCGCTGATGGGGATGCTCATGGCGGACTTCATGCGCCAGATCGCCAGCCGCATCGCCAGTCTCTGACCGCCGAAACACGGATAAAGAGGGTGGAAAGCTTCGCACTGGGCGCACAGGTCTATGGAGGGGCTCTGATCTTCTCCAGGATCGGGTCCTTCTGCATGGTCGTGCCGGGCGTCAGCGAGGAAATGGTGCCGTCTCAGATACGGCTGGCCTTCGCCTTCATCCTGACCATTGCACTGTTTCCGCTGCTCGCCCCGCATCTGCCCGCCATTCCGGACAGCATCGCCGGCATGGTCTACCAACTGGTCGGCGAGATCATCATGGGGCTGATCATCGGCCTGTTGCTGCGCACCTTCACCCAGGCCCTGGCCGTGGCGGGCGAGGTGATCTCCCTGCAAACCACCCTGTCCTTCGCCCAGACCACCAATCCGCTTCAGGCCCAGCCGACGGCGTCGGTGACCACCTTCCTCACCCTTGTGGGCCTGACGGTCATCTTTGTGTCGGACCTGCACATGATGTTCCTGGCCGGCATCGTGAAGTCCTACACCCTGTTTCCAGCGGGTCACGGCGTGCCGTTCGCGGACTTCAACACCTTGATGGTGCGCACCATGGGCGAGACCTTCGCGCTGGGGGTGCAGCTGTCGGCGCCGATCCTGGTCTTTTCGCTGGTCTACAATGTCGCCATGGGACTGATCGCGCGGGTCATGCCGCAGTTCCAGATCTTCTTCGCCATTTCACCGCTCACCGTTCTTCTGGGGATGGCGGTGTTTGGTCTCAGCCTGGGCAGCATCGGTCTTGTATGGATCGAACGCTACCGCGCCTTCGCCAGTCAGTGGATCTGACGCATGGCTGAAGACGCAGAACAGGCTTCGAAAACAGAAGAGCCAAGTAGCAAACGGTTAGGCGACGCCCGCGCCAGCGGTGATGTTCCCAAGTCGCCGGACATTCCGCCCCTGCTCGCCCTGTCCGCCGCAACCTTCACCACCCTGATCTATGGCGGCGACATCGCCCGAAATGTCGCAGATCAGTTGCTTCCCTTCATTGCCCATCCCGACCAGATCGATATCAGCGGCGGCGGCGCGCAGATGGTCTATGCCCGCGCCCTGTCGGCCACATCGCCGGTTCTGATCGTCCTGCTGGCGACAGGCGTCGCCGGTGCGATCGGCCATATTGTGCAACAGGGCTTCATCTGGGCGCCCGGCAAGCTGAACCCCGATTTCGGCAAGCTGAGTCCCATCAAGGGCTTGCAACGCCTGTTCGGCATCGACGGCCTGATGCAGTCCCTGAAGTCGTTCCTGAAGCTGTTTGCGGTGGCGCTGATCACCTGGATGATCGTCAATCCGCGTCTGGCCGCCTTGCGCATGATGCCCGGACTTGAGGTCGCCGCCATCCTGCCCATCGCGATCGATATTCTGCGTCAGGTCGTTATCACCGTGATCATCTTCCTGATCGCCGTCGCCGGGGTGGACTGGTTCTGGCAGCGCCAGAGATTCATGGCCCGCCTGCGCATGACCAAGGAAGAGGTCAAGCAGGAGAACAAGGATCAGGACGGGGACCCGCAGATCAAGGCCCGTCGCCGCCAGATCCAGTTCACCCGCGCGCGGCGGCGGATGATGCAGAATGTGCCGACCGCCACCCTGGTCGTCATGAACCCGACCCACTACGCGGTTGCGCTTCGCTATGTGCAGGGCGAGACCCCTGCGCCGGTCTGTGTGGCCAAGGGCATGGACGCGGTCGCTCTGAAAATCAGGGAAATCGCTGAAAAGTCAGGCGTCGCGGTGATCGAGGACGCGCCCCTCGCCCGCGCGCTCTACGCCACGGTCGAGATCGAGGAAACCATCCCGCGCGAGCATTATGAGGCGGTGGCCAAGATCATCGGCTTCATTCTGGCCAGGGCCCGGGAGCGGTTCCGTCCCGGTCGCCTGCTGCCCCCCACCGGAGCGCGTTAAGCATATGTTCCGGTTTTGTACAAATGATGTAACAATGTTGAGTCTGAAAGGGGCCTTGCTCCCATGATCGAGTCGCGCGCCTTCGACGCCTTTCCTTCCACAGGATCTTCCGACCGCCGCCAGTTCAAGATGGCCGATGTGGCGGCGCTGGGGGCGGCTGTATTGTTCGTCGTGGCCGTGCTGGCGCTCGCCGCTCCCGTGGTGCAGGCGGGTCACGCCAGCGGTCCGGGATTGCTGTTGCTGATCGGCGTTGCAGGTACGTCGTTTCTGGGCGTGTTCGCCTTTGCGGCCGCGCACCAACCAGCGCCACGCGCCGGACAGCCGGATCTGGACGACGTCATAGCCGCCATCGCAGAGCCCGCCGCCGCCGTTTCGCCCGACGGTCGGCTTCTGGCGGTCAATGAGGGCTGGCGCGACCTGATCGGCGCCTCGCCTCGGCTTCCGCGCAATGGCGCCAGCGGCCAGTCCCTCTACACCGCCATGCGCATGGCCGAAAAGATTGGCCAGGGCGACGCCGAAATCACCGGCGCCAACGGCCCCATCCGTCTGACGGCCTCACGTATTGACGCCCAGCGGATGCTGGTGCGCGTGGCTGTCGCCGCAGCCCTGCCTGCAGTGGCGGAGGTGGCGGCGCCCGCCGCCGCGGCTGCGCCGGTCAAGCTCGACGCTTTCGCCGATGCAGCCCCTTTTGGCGCAGCGCTTCTGGACGGCGACGACCCCTTTGAAGCCGTCATTGTGCAGGTCAATCCCGCCCTGATGGCCCTGACCAACGACACAGCCCGCCCCGGCCTGCGCTTTGGCGATCTGATCGACCCTGCCGCCCTGACCGATGCGCGCGAGCGACTGAAGATCCGCCCCGCCGGTCCGGTCGAGGTGCGCCTGGCCAGCCGCCAGATGGGCGGCGGGATGCGCATCGCCCACCTCTATATCACCCGCAATGCGGGCGGTCGCACCACGGCCTATCTGCTTGACGTGTCAGACCAGAAGCAGCTTGAGTTGCAACTGGCCCAGAACCAGAAGATGCAGGCCATTGGCCAGCTGGCGGGGGGCGTCGCCCACGACTTCAACAATCTTCTGACCGCGATTCAACTGAGGCTGGACGAACTTCTTCATCGCCATCCGGTCGGCGATCCCAGCTATGAGGGCCTGACCGAGATCCGCCAGACCGGCGTGCGCGCCGCCGATCTGGTCCGCAAGCTGCTCGCCTTCTCCCGCAAGCAGACCGTGCAGCGCGAGACCCTGGCGCTGGGCGAACTGATCAGCGAGTTCGAGGTCCTGCTGCGTCGCCTCCTGCGCGAAGATGTCAAGCTCGTCACCGACTATGGCCGCGACCTGCCTCTGGTGCGGGCGGACAAGAGCCAGCTTGAGACTGCGGTCATGAATCTGGCGGTCAATGCGCGCGACGCCCTGCGCAGCCATGGCACGCATGACGGCGCACCCGCCGAGGTGCATATCCGCACCAAGCGTCTGACCCAGGCTGACGCCCTGAAGATGGGCTTCCCGGCCGCGCCCGCCGATGGGTGCGCCCTGATCGAAGTCGCCGACAACGGTCCGGGCATCCCAGCCGAGGCCATGTCGAAGATCTTCGAACCCTTCTTCACCACCAAGGCGGTCGGCGAAGGCACAGGGCTGGGACTCGCTACGGTCTATGGCATTGTCAAGCAGGCGGACGGCTGGATCCATGTGGATTCCGAACCTCATCGGGGCGCGGCCTTCCGCATCTTCCTGCCGATCTATACGCCCACGCCGGGATCAGAGGCGCCGGTGCTCAAGGCCGCCAAGCCCAAGCCGGTCGCGCGTGATCTGTCCGGCGCTGGGCGCATCCTGTTTGTCGAGGACGAGGACGTCGTGCGCGGCGTCGCCGCGCGACTGTTGCGCGCCCGCGGCTATGAGGTGATCGAGGCCTGCGACGGCGAAGAGGCGCTGGAACTGGCCGAACTGCACGCCGGCAAGATCGATCTTCTGATCTCCGATGTGATCATGCCCGGACTGGACGGCCCGACCCTTCTCAAGAAGGCCCGCCACTTCCTGGACGGCGCGCCGGTGATGTTCATCTCCGGCTATGCCGAGGCCGAGTTCTCCGACCTTCTGGAAGGCGAAACCGGCGTGACCTTCCTGCCCAAGCCGCTCGACATCAAGATCTTGGCGGAGAAGGTGAAGCAGCAGCTTCAGCCGGCCTAGGCTGCTTGCGCCGCCGTCTTGCCAAGGATCATGTCGGCGGCTTTTTCCGCGATCATAATGGTGGGAGCGTTGGTGTTGCCAGACACCAGACGCGGCATGACAGAGGCGTCGATCACGCGAAGCCCCTCCACCCCGTGCACCCGCAATTGCGGATCGACCACGGCGTTGGGGCCATGGCCCATCTGGCAGGTGCCGACCGGGTGATAGATGGTCGTGCCGCTGGCCTTGGCGTATTCCAGCAGCATCCGGTCATTCTTGAAGCCTTTGCCCGGCTCCATTTCGTGATCAATATAGTCCGCCAGGGCCGGTTGCTCGGCAATGGTGCGGGCGATCTTGAGCGAGGCGACCGCCACCTCCCGGTCCAGCGGATCGGACAGGTAATTGGCGACAATGGACGGATGCTGGGCGGGGTCTGAGGACTTGATATGGATATGGCCGCGGCTTTCGGGCCGAAGCTGGCACGGCGCGATGGTCAGGCCCGGCGCATCCTCCAGATCCATCCTGCCTTCCACGGCCAGCTTGTTCATGTCCATGGTGGCCGGCAGGATGTGATACTGCACGTCCGGCGCCTCCAGATCTGGCCGCGACTTGCAGAAGACGGCGATATGCGCGGCGGACAGGGTCAGAAGGCCCTTGCGCTGGAAGACATATTTCAGCGTTTCACCGATAAACCGCGTCCCCTTGGTCAGTTCGTTCACACTGACCACGCCGGGCTTCAGGCGGTAGCGCACGCCCATCACATAGTGATCCTGAAGGTTGGCGCCCACGCCGGGCAGGTCGGCCAGGACCTCAACGCCGCTGGCCTTCAGCACCTCCGCAGGCCCGATGCCGGACAGTTGCAGCAGCTGGGGCGAATTGATGGCGCCGCCAGCGAGGATAACCTCTGACTTGGCGTGGACGATCTTGACCTGCCCGCCCTGCGCAAACTGCACGCCCACGGCGCGCTTGCCCTCGAACAGAACCTTGTGGGCCAGGGCGTTGGTCAGAACGGTCAGGTTGGGCCGCTTCATCACGGGATGCAGATAGGCCACGGCGGCGGAGCAGCGCTGGCCGTTGCGCACGGTCAGCTGGTAATAGCTCGCGCCTTCCTGATGTTCGCCATTCACATCCTTGACGACCGGAATGCCCGCCTGACCGCAGGCTTCCAGCACCGCGTCCGACACTTCATGCTTTGTCGTCACGTCCGACACGTTCAGCGGGCCGCCAATGGCGTGATCAGCGTCGGCGCCGCGCTCCTGATGTTCGGCGCGCAGGAAATAGGGCTTTACATCCTCCCAGGACCAGCCCTCGCAGCCAAGCTGGCGCCAGTTGTCATAGTCCCGCTGCTGCCCGCGGATATAGAGCAGGCCATTGATCGAGGAGGAGCCGCCCAGCACCTTGCCGCGCGGCCACACATGAGGGCGATCGCCCGAGGTGGGGTCAGGTTCGGTCGTATAGAGCCAGTTGACCTTGGGATCCTTCAGCGTCTGGGAATAGCCTACGGGCATATGGATCATCAGGTTGGACATGAACTGCCCCAGATTGTGGGTCGGCCGATCGTCTCCGCCAGCTTCCAGCAGGACCACCTTCGTGCGCCCGTCCGCCGTCAGCCGGTTAGCCAGAACACAGCCCGCGCTGCCTGCGCCCACGATCACGTAATCGGCTTCAATCTGAGAAGTCATGACCCTTTAGGTCTCCTGCCTGACGCCCCGGCCCAGCCGGTGATTTTCCTTTAGAATTCCCGGCTTGCGCGCCAAGGCAAGGACTTTCGCGGGTTGACGCAGCGGCGCCCGGCCACAAAGCGGCGCAAAGGCTCTGGCGTCGCGCCCTGAGCGGTGGAACAGTAGCGAAAAACCGGAGGAGCCCCGCCCATGTCCGTCAACCCGATCAGCTTCGACGACTATGTGAAGCAGGACGCCACGGCTCTGGCGGCGGGCGTTAGAACCGGCGACTTCAGCGCTGCGGAACTGGTGGAGACCGCGATTGCGCGGGCGGACGCCGTCAATCCTGCAATCAACGCCATCGCCACGCCTCTGTTCGACCGCGCGCGCGCCGCCGCACGGGGCGACCTCAGCGGCTCCTTTGCAGGCGTGCCCTTCGCCATGAAGGACCTAAATCAGGGCATGGCGGGGGTGCGGCTGACCAATGGCTCGGTCGCCTTCAAGGACCATGTCTGCGCCGAAGATTCCGAAACGGCGAAACGCTATGCAAAGGCCGGGCTGGTGGTGATGGCCACCTCGACGACACCGGAATTCGGCCTGACCGTGACGACGGAAAGCCGCCTGTTCGGCAAGACCCGCAATCCGTGGAATCTGGACCGCGTGGCGGGCGGATCATCCGGCGGCGCTGCGGCCCTGACCGCGGCGGGCGTCATCCCCATGGCGCACGCGACCGATGGCGGCGGCTCCATCCGGGTTCCAGCCTCCTGCTGCGGACTGTTCGGTCTGAAGGTGTCACGCGGGCGCAATCCTGTGGGCATGGGCAAGACCGAAGGCTGGGGCGGCCTGGGGGTCAGCCACGCCGTGACCCGCTCGGTGCGCGACAGCGCCGCGCTTCTGGACGCCAGCCACGGGCCAGAGCTGGGCTCGCGCTATGTCGCCCCGCCGCCGCACGGAACCTTCCTGTCGGCGCTGGATCGTCCGCCAAAGCGCTTGCGCATCGCCCTTCAGCGCACCTCCTGGACGGGCGTGGCGCCCCATCCCGACTGTCTGGCCGCCATCGAGGACGCCGCCCAGCTGTGCCAATCCCTCGGCCATATTGTGGAAGACGCCCAGCCTGATCTGGACGGCGAGGCGCTGCGGCGCGCCCTGCTCACCACCATATCGGCCCACACCGCCGTATCCTTCGCCGCGCGCGCCGCCCAGCTTGGCCGCGCCCTGACGCCGGACGAGATGGAGCCGATCAGCGCCCTGATGGCGGCGGGCGGAGCCCGCGCGACGGCGGCGGACCTGATCGCCGCCGACGCCGCCCACATGACCGCCGCCCTCGTGATGGGCGAGTTCCTGACGGGCTACGACATGCTGCTGTCGCCCACCCTGGGCGAACCGCCTGTCGAATTGGGAACCGTGTCGCTGGACATGGACCCGCGCCTGAACGGCCAGAATCTGGGCCGCTTCTCGCCCTATACAGCTGTGGAGAACCAGACCGGTCAGCCCGCCATGAGCGTGCCGCTCTACTGGACCGCCGACGGCCTGCCGGTCGGGGTCATGTTTGCGGGCCGTTTGGGCGCAGAGGCGGAACTTCTGGCCCTTGCCGCACAACTCGAGCAGGCCCGCCCCTGGTTTGACCGCCGACCTCAGCTCTAGCCGCGTGCGCCCGGCGCGGGCTTGCGGTCCAGCCACCAGGCGCCGAGCGTCACCGCCAGATAGGCGATCAGAGCCGTCCGGGCGAAGCCTTCTGGCGGACCGCCCCCATGCAGGGTCGCGGACACATATTGCAGGATGGCCAGAGCCGCGATGTAGACCGCGCCTGTCCAGGCATGGCGGCCCTCATCCTTTCTCTGCCCGATCCACAAAGCCCCCGCTACGGCGAGCAGTCCCATTTCCACAATCATTTCCGGCACGGGATCATTCCACAGGGCAAAGCCCATCTTCGGTCCGCCGAACCAGATCAGCAGGTCTGGCCGGTGCACCCACAGATCTCCGAGCCAGTGAGAAAACACCACCGCGCCGACCATGGCCGCCGCGCGTGCGGGCAGCTTGAGCGACGCCATGGCGGCGAACCCGGCGACAACCGACCAGATCAGCGCCGCAGGCAGGCTGTGGGTCCAGGGCATGTCGTACAGCACCAGCGCGCTGCCGGGCAGACTGGGGTCGATGCGCAAATGTTCGACGCCCGTCATGATAAAGCTGCTCCAGCCAATATCGATCAGCTGGGCGGCGGCCATATAGGTCCAGAGCGGCGCGCGCGGCTCTGCAGCCTTTGCGGCCAGTGCGGCGGCGTAATGGCCAACGAACATGTCTTCCTCCCTGTCTTTGAGGTGAAGAATAGCTATGTCTTCAGCCCCAAGCCAAGGTGCTTCGCAAACCGGTTTGACTGTTGTTAAGATAGGGACGTCACAAATCACGGAGCTGGACCGCCCATGACTTCCAAGATCGTTCCCGCCATCATGCTCGCCATGGGCCTGAGCACGGTCGGCGCCGGTTCAAGCCTGGCCAACAGTCCCGCTATCGAGGGCGTTTGGCAAACCCATGACGACGGCGGGCAGGTGGAGCTGTTCGACTGCGACGGAAAGATCTGCGGCCGCGGTCGTGGCTCAACCCATCTCCAGCCCGGCGACAATCCCAAGGATGTTCACAACAAGAACCCGGCGCTTCGCGAGCGCCCGCTGCTGGGCTTGGAGGTGATCCACGGCTTTGCGGGCGGGCCCAGCATCTGGAAGGGCGGCACCCTCTACCGGCCTCAGGACGGCGGGACCTATTCCGGGGCTTTGGAATTGGTTGACGGCGAAACACTCAAGGTCACGGGCTGCGTCGCGCCGATCCTTTGTCAGACCCAGGTGTGGAAACGCGTCCACTGAGGCGAAATCGGCAGCGCTAACCTCATCCAAACGTCTGATCGCCGATAAAAGAGGTCGCTCCGCCCGGGAGAAGGCTTATATCAGGCCGAATTCCGTGAATCGCGGTCAAACCGGAGAACCTGTCTCATGGCGCAGTATGACGTGGTCATTATTGGTGGCGGCCCCGGCGGCTATAATGCAGCGATCCGCGCGGGCCAGCTGGGCCTGAAGGCGGCCTGCATCGAAAAGCGCGGCACGCTGGGCGGAACCTGCCTGAATGTGGGCTGCATCCCGTCAAAGGCCATGTTGCACGCCTCTGAACTCTATGAGCTGGCGAAGAAGGACTTTGCCGGTCTGGGCATCAAGGCCGCCATCGAGCTGGACCTGCCGCAGATGCAGAAGCAGAAGTCCGAGACCGTCACCGCCCTGACCAAGGGCATCGAATATCTGTTCAAGAAGAACAAGGCCGACTGGATCAAGGGCGCCGGGCGCCTGGACGGGCCGGGCCGGGTGATCGTGACGACGGACGACGGCGCCGAGCAGGTCATCGAAGCCAGGAACATCGTGATCGCGACCGGGTCCGAACCCTCGAAAATCCCCGGCATCGAGGTGGATCAGACCCATATTGTCGACTCCACCGGCGCGCTCGCCCTGTCGAAAACGCCCGATCATCTGGTCGTCATCGGTGCGGGCATTATCGGGCTGGAGCTGGGCTCGGTCTGGCGCCGCCTCGGCGCCAAGGTCACCGTGGTGGAGTTTCTCGACCGCACCATTCCCGGCGCGGACGGCGAAGTGGCCACCGCCTTCCAGCGCGCTCTGACCAAGCAGGGCATGACCTTCAAACTGGGCCAGAAGGTCACCGGCGCGTCGCTCGTCAAGTCCGGCAAGACGGTCAAGGGCGTCAACCTGACCTTCGAACCCGTCAAGGGCGGACCGGCGGAGACCATCGCAGCCGACGTGGTTCTGGTCGCCGTCGGGCGTCGTCCCAATACGGCGGGCCTGAACCTCGCCTCTGTCGGGATCGAGACCGACCCGCGCGGCTTCATCGACACCGACCATTTCAGGACCAAGACGCCCGGCCTGTGGGCCATCGGCGACGTGACGCACGGCCCCATGCTGGCCCACAAGGCCGAAGACGAGGCGGTCGCCTGCATCGAACTGATTGCGGGCAAGGCTGGCCATGTGAACTACGACATCATTCCGGGCGTGGTCTACACCTGGCCGGACGTGGCCTGGGTGGGCAAGACCGAGGAAGAGCTGAAGGCCGCCGGCGTGGCCTACAAGACCGGAAAGTTCCCCTTCTCTGCCAATAGCCGCGCCCGCGCCAATCATGAGACCGAAGGCTTTGTGAAGGTTCTGGCCGACGCCAAGACCGATCGCATTCTGGGCGTGCACATGATCGGCCCTCAGGTCGGCGAGATGATCGGCGAATATTGCGTGGCCATGGAGTTCGGCGCGGCGTCCGAGGACGTGGCCCGCACCTGCCACCCCCACCCCACCCGCTCCGAGGCCCTGCGCCAGGCGGCCATGGGGGTGGAGGGCTGGACGATGCAGGCGTAGGGGGGCTTAGCGCCG
>CAIOJR010000018.1 GCA_903858685.1 uncultured Caulobacterales bacterium
CTTCCCTCGCTTTTGCTGGTGACGGCTCTGGCTGCGCTGGTCGTCTTCGCGTTCCATCTGAATGTGGAGACCATAGCCAGCCGGTTCGGCGGCCTTGCGCGCGCCATGCCCATGCCGCACCTTCCCGCCATCGACCCGGCCTTGGCGCTGAAGCTGCTGCCGGCGTCGGCCAGCATCGCGTTTCTGGCCGGAATCGAGTCTCTCCTGTCCGCCAAGGTGGCCGACGCCATGACGGGCGGACGCCACCGCTCCAACGCAGAACTGATGGCGCAGGGCGTGGCCAATATCGTCTCGGCCCTGTTCGGCGGCCTGCCCGCCACCGGCGCCATAGCCCGCACAGCCACCAATATCAGGGCGGGCGCGCGCTCGCCGCTGGCGGGCGTGTTCCACGCCCTGTTCGTATTGCTGGCCATGATGCTGTTCGCCCCCCTGATGGCGACCGCGCCCATGGCGGCTCTGGCCGCCATCCTTTTGATCGTGGCCTGGAACATGAGCGAGGCGCACCGGCTGCCCGCCATACTGAAAGGGCCGCCGAGCCAGAGCCTGGTGATGTTTGCGACCCTGATCCTGACCGTGACCGTCAACCTGACGGTCGCGATTGCGGGCGGGATCGCGCTGCATCTGCTGATCGCGCGGTTGACGCCACGGACAGCGGAATAGGGCCTGATAGCGCCAGTCCTCATATTCCTTGCCATTTCACCGGTTTGCGCGTATTAGCCCGCGCTTCATTGTGAGGCGGTCCGTCGGGATCTTGCTTGGGACAGGTTAGACGCCTGCCCGGGTCCCTAACCGGAGCCATCGCAAAGACCGGATCTTCCGCCGGTCGTTTGCGCCGCCTCTCGCCCACGGAAGAGGACATCAATGGCTTATTACGAACACGTGGTCATTGCCCGGCAGGACATCTCGCCGCAGCAAGCCGAAGCCCTCAACGACACGCTCAAGGCGCTCGTCGAGGAACATGGCGGCACCGTCGCCAAGATCGAGTACTGGGGTCTTCGCAACCTCACCTACCGGATCAAGAAGAACCGAAAGGGTCACTATTCCCTGCTCGCGCTCGACGCTCCCGCGCCGGCCGTGAAGGAAATGGAACGCCAGCTGTCGATCAATGAAGACGTGCTGCGCTACCTGACCGTCCGCGTCGAGGAACTCGACCTGGAACTTTCGCCGGTTCTGGCCCGTCGCGACCGCGAAGGCGGCCGTGAAGGCCGTGAGGGCCGTGAAGGTCGCGGCGACCGTGAAGGTCGTGGCGATCGTGAGCCGCGCGCCGAACGTTCGTTCGACGACGTCGCCATCTGATCCGGGGATAGACAGACATGACTGATACAGCATCCGCACCGGCCGCCGGGTCCGCCGCTGGCGGCGCTCGCCGTCCCTTCTTCCGTCGCCGCAAGGTCTGCCCGTTCTCGGGCGCCAATGCGCCGAAGATCGACTACAAGGACGTGAAGCTCCTGCAACGCTACATTTCCGAGCGTGGCAAGATCGTGCCCTCGCGCATCACCGCGGTGTCGCAAAAGAAGCAGCGTGAACTGGCCAAGGCCATCAAGCGCGCCCGCTTCCTCGCGCTCCTGCCCTATGTTGTGAAGTAAGGGACAGCACGCCATGAAAGTTATTCTGCTTGAACGCGTGGAACGCCTTGGCGTTATCGGCGACGTCGTTTCCGTCAAGGACGGCTTCGCCCGTAATTTCCTGCTGCCCCGCTCCAAGGCCCTTCGCGCCACCGCCGCGAATATGAAGGTCTTTGACGCTCAGCGTCACCAGATCGAAGCCCGCAACGCCGAGGCCCGCGCGGCCGCCGGTCGCGTCGGCGAAAAGCTGGACGGCTCCACCTATGTCCTGATCCGTCAGGCGGGTGAAAGCGGCCAGCTCTATGGTTCGGTGTCCGGCCGCGATGTCGCTGACGCCGCCGTCGCCGACGGCTTCAAGGTCGACCGCAGCCAGGTTGTTCTGGATGTGCCGATCAAGACGCTGGGCGTTCACCAGGTGAAGATCCGCCTGCACGCTGAAGTGACCGTGACCGTCAATGTGAACGTCGCCCGTTCGCAGGACGAGGCCGATCGCCAGGGCCGTGGCGAGGACATCATCGCCTCGCAATTCGACGAAGAGCGTCTGGCCGCTGAAGAAGCCGCCGCCGACCTTCTCGAAGGCGGCGCTGGTCAAGCCATGCAGGACGCCTCTTTCGATCGTTGATCGCAAAAGGCTGAAGGCTGAAGACTGAAGGACAGCGCCGGGGACATCTCCGGCGCTGTTTTTTTGCGCCTTTTCTATTCAGATCTGGCGCAGGCGCCCCGTTTCACATCCCCGACCGCCTTGGCGAAGAGGGTGAAGGCGTCGCCGCGCGCTTCGAAATCGGGGAACTGATCGAAACTGGCGCAGGCCGGGGATAGAAGCACAACGGCGTCTCGTCCACTATCTGCAGCGTCAGTATAGGCGGCCGCCACGGCGTGCTTAAGATCGCCGACCACCACGGCTGGCGCATGCCCCTTCAGGGTCCTGGCGAAATCGCCAGCCGCCTCGCCGATCAGATAGGCCTTTTCGATCCGCGGAAAGAGATCTTCCAGACTGTCTATGCCGCCAGCCTTGGGCACACCGCCGGCGATCCAGTAGAATTTCGGATAGCTGCTCATGGCCTGCCGTGCGGCGTCGGCGTTGGTGGCCTTGGAATCGTTGACAAAGCGGACCTTGCCGACCCGCTCGACCTCTTGCATCCGGTGCGCAAGGCCTGGGAAGCTCATCAGTCCGTCCACGGCCTCCTGAGGGGTGACGCCCAGAGCGATGGCGGCGGCATAGGCGGCGGCGGCGTTCTGCCAGTTATGGCGCCCCAGCAAGGCCCTGGCCCGGCCCAGATCCGCCACCTCCACCGCCTGTTCACCCGTGTGGTCGTAGAGCAGCCCCTGAAGCACATAGACGCCCCGGCTTATCGCCCGACCGGCCGAAATCGGCCGAATGGTGCGCCGGTTCATGGCGGTGATTTCGGTGCAGATGCGTTGCCCAAAGGCGTCGTCGACGCCGAGAATGGCGGTGTCGCCCTTTACCTGATTGAGAAAGATTCTCCGCTTGGCCTCGACATAGCCATCCATCCCGCCATGACGGTCCAGATGGTCGGGCGTGATGTTCAACAGGATCGCGGCGTCCGGCTTGAGGCTGGAGGTCAGATCGAGCTGGTAGGACGACAGTTCCAGCACATAGACCGCGCCGGAATGCATGTCGTCCAGCCCCAGAACGCCATAGCCGATATTGCCGCCGATCCGGGTGTCCTTGCCCGCAGACTGGCAGATATGGCCGATCAGGGCGGTCGTGGTGGACTTGCCATTGGTGCCGGTAATCGCGCAGATTTTCGGACGTTTGTGCGCGGGCGCGGCGTTCACCGTGCGTGCGAACAATTCCACATCGCCCAGAATCTCGACCCCGGCGGCCCTGGCCTTCTCCACCGTCCAGTGCGGCTTGGGATGGGTCAGGGGCACGCCCGGCGATAAAAGGAGCGCATCAAAGCCCGACCAGTCCGCGACCGTCAGATCAACGACCTCCAGCCCGTCGGCGACTGCGGCGTCGCGCGAGGACGGCTTGTCGTCCCACAAGGCCACCTGTGCGCCGCCAGCCATCAGGGCGCGCGCCGCCGCCAGCCCGGTCCTGGCCAGACCAAAGACGGCGACACGCTTGCCTGAAAAGCTGCGGACGGGGATCACGCGCAGAGGTTCCTTCTATCGAAGCTTGAGGGTGGCCATGCCGATCAGCGCCAAGACCACGGCAATGATCCAGAAACGGATCACGATGGTGGATTCGCTCCAGCCCAGCTTTTCGTAATGATGATGGATCGGGGCCATCAGGAAGACCCGCTTTCCGGTGCGCTTGAAATAGGCGACCTGAATGGCGACGGAGAGGGTCTCCACCACGAACAGGCCGCCGATAACGCCCAGCACGATCTCATGCTTGGTGCAGACGGCGATGGCGCCAAGCAGGCCGCCGAGCGCCAGCGATCCGGTGTCGCCCATGAAGATGCGCGCCGGTGGCGCGTTGTACCACAGAAAGCCCATGCCCGCGCCGACCACCGCCCCGCAGACCACGGCGAGCTCGCCCGCGCCGGGCACGAAATGCACTTGCAGATATTGGGCGAAGACGTGGTTTCCGACGAGATAGGCGATCACCCCAAAGGCCGTCGAGGCGATCATGACCGGCACAATCGCCAGCCCGTCCAACCCGTCCGTAAGGTTTACGGCATTGGAGAAACCCGCAATGACAAAGGCGCCGAACGCGACGTAAAACACCCCCAGATCGATCAGCCACGACTTGAAGATCGGAAAGCTGAGCGAGGTCTTGAACACCGCCGATTCCGGAGAGGCCGGGCTGTAATGGATCAGGATGGCGGTCGCCAGGCCCGCGATCACGAACTGGACTACCAGTTTCATGCGGCTGGAGACCCCCGCCGTGGTCTGCTTGGTGACCTTGGCGTAGTCATCCATGAAACCCAGAATGCCATATCCCCCGGTGACCATCAGCACGACCCAGATGTTCACATTGGTCAGGTCGGCCCACAGCAGCGTGCCCACCGTCAGACCCGCCAGGATCATGAAGCCGCCCATGGTGGGCGTGCCCTTCTTTTCCAGAAGGTGACGTTCTATGCCCTCTGTCCGGATCGGCTGGCCCTTGCCCTGCTTGACCTTCATCCAGGCGATGAAGCGCGAGCCCATGCCCACCGCCACTAACTGACCGGTAAAAAGCGCCATGGCAGAGCGGAACGTCAAATAATGCAGCAGGTTAAGCAGCGGCAGGTGCTGATGATTGCGTTCGAGAAAGTCGTACAGGAGATATAGCATTTACCGGATCCCCCCGCTGAGCAGGGCCTCTACAATTCGGGACGCCTTCGACCCCTTGGAGCCCTTCACGAGCACAACATCGCCCGGTCGAACAGCCTCATTCAGCTTACCGGCGAGTTTGTCCGCATCTGGCGCATAGCCGCCACGCTGGTCGGCAGGCAGCACGTCCCACAAGGCCTGCATCATGGGCCCGGCGCAGAAGACCTTATCGATCCGGGCCTTGGCCAGACTGGACGCCAGTCCGGCATGCATGGCCAGACTGTCAGGACCCAGCTCCAGCATGTCGGTCAGCGCGACGATCCGTCGCCCCCCGACCACTCGCGCGCCCAGCGTATTGATCACGGCTTCCATCGACACTGGGTTGGCGTTGAAGCTTTCATCCACGACAACGAATCCACCGCCATCGATCGTCACCCTATGCTCAGCCCCGCGACCGGCCAGAGGCGCAAAGCCCGCCAGGGCGTGGAGCGTCATCGCCTCATCCACCCCAAGCGCTGAATTGGCCAGTAACACGGCCAGCGCATTCAGCCCCCAATGGTCGCCGGTCTGTGCGATGGGAAAGCGCAGAACACGTCCGTAAAGCTCAGCGCGGATCACCTGCCCTGTCGCGTCGGGGGCCATGTCAAGAACACGCCCCTCGCAGCCGCTTTGGGAACCAAATCGCACGACAGACACGCCGCGCGCCTGCGCCGCCTCAGCCAGAAGCGAAAACCACCGGTTATCGGCATTCAGGATCGCCAGACCGCCCGGCCCCATGCCGTCGAAGATCTCAGCCTTGGCGCGGGCCACGCCCGGTTCGCCATCGGGAAAATTCTCGATGTGAACAGGTCCGACATTGGTGATCACAGCCACGTCAGGCCGCACCATCTGTGACAGGGGCGTGATTTCGTCCGCGTGGTTCATGCCGATTTCGAACACGGCCCGCCGGGTGTCCCGCGCCATGCGGGCCAGCGTCAAGGGCACGCCGATATGGTTGTTGTAGGACTTTACAGAGCCATGACCCTGACCCGCCAGCATCAGTCCGGCGGCGATGGCCTGGGTGACGCTGGTCTTGCCGACAGAGCCTGTCACAGCGGCGCATTTCAGGTTCGAAGGTCGGGCGCGGGCGGCGCGGCCCAGCGCCTGCAATCCCGCGAACACGTCCGCCACCTTGACGTGAGGTCCCGCGACGTTTTGCGAAACGAGCGCCCCGGCCGCCCCTTTGGCCAGGGCCTGGGCGACAAATTCATGCCCGTCGCGCACACCGGCCAGAGCGACGAACAGATCTCCCGGCTCTATTGTGCGGGTGTCGATCGAGACGCCGGACGCGGTGAAGGGCGCACTGACCAGGCCGGCGCAGGCGGTTTCAATCTCGGCCGAGGTCCACAGGGCGTCAGACATGGCCAGCCTCCCCGCCTTGCGCCTTCAGGGCGGCAGCGGTTTCAGCCACGTCATCGAACGGATAGGTGACGCCCGCCATGGTCTGGCCCTGCTCGTGCCCCTTGCCCGCCACCACCAGCACATCGCCATGGCGAAGCTGCTCCACGGCGGCGCGGATCGCTGAGCGGCGGTCGCCGACATCCAGAGCGCCGGGACAGCCTGCCAACACCATCTGGCGAATGGCGGCGGGCGATTCCGAGCGGGGATTATCATCCGTCACGATGACCAGATCGGCCAGATCCGCAGCGGCCTTGCCCATCAGGGGGCGCTTGGCGCGATCGCGGTCCCCGCCGGCGCCAAAGACCACCATCAGCCGACCGGTCGTGTGGGGGCGAAGCTCAGACAGCACCGTCTGCAATCCGTCCGGCGTGTGGGCGTAGTCGACATAGGCCACGCCGCCATGGGCAGAAGCGCCAATCTTCTGCAACCGCCCCGGCGCGCCTTCCAGACGCGACAGCGCCGCCAGCACGCCCGCCACATCCTCCCCGGCCGCAATGCACAGACCAGCCGCCACCAGCGCGTTGGACGCCTGAAACGCGCCCGCCAAAGGCAGCTTCACCCTGTAGGTCTCGCCGCGGTGGCTGATGTCCAGTTCCTGACCGTAGGGGGTCGGCGTGCGGGAGATCAGCTTCAGCCCCTGTCCCGCCTCGCCCACAGACAACAGGGTCTGGCCGCGCTCGACTGCGGTCGCGGCGAAAACGCCATAGTCCGGGCTGTCGGCGTTGAGCACCGCCGCGCCGCCAATGGGCAGCAAGGTGTCGAACAGCCGAAGCTTGGCCGTGCGATAGGCCTCCATCGTCTGGTGATAGTCCAGATGGTCCTGGGTCAGATTGGTGAAGCCCGCCGCCCTGAGCGTCAGGCTGTCGATCCGGCGTTGATCCAGGCCATGGGACGAGGCCTCCAGCGCCAGATGGGTCACGCCGCGCTGCGCCAGATCCGCGGCCATGCGCGCCACGGCCTCAGCGTCCGGCGTGGTCAGGCCCGGCCCCGTCAGGTTCTGATCGGCCAGTTGCAGGCCCAGCGTGCCCAGGCTGGCCGCTTTGCGCCCCAGATGGGTGAAGATCTGACGACAGAAGGTGGCGACGCTGGTCTTGCCATTGGTGCCGGTGACGGCGACCACAATATCGGGCTGAGCCCCCCAGAAACGCCCGGCCGCCAGTGCAAAGGCGCGGCGCACATCAAGCGCCCTGATCAGGGGGACCGGCTGCTCGGGCGTGTCCTCGGCGGCGAGCACAGCCGCAGCGCCCTTGCTCAGCGCCATCTCGATGAACTGGCGCCCGTCGACCTGCACGCCGGGAAGCGCTGCGAACAGATATCCCGGCGCGACCTTGCGGCTGTCCGCCGTGACGCCCGTGATCAAGGGATCGTCAACAAGCGGACGCTGAACGATTTCGGACAGGCGGCGCGGGGTCAATGGGGCGCTCCGGTCTGTTCTTCATGGACCGGCGCCGCTGCGACACGGCTTGCCTCCATCGACGCCTTGGCCCGCTGAACGCCGACAAAGGGCGCAATCCGGTCGATCACGCGTCCCGCCGTCGGCGCAGCGTTCCATCCCGCCGTCTGAAACCCGTAGGTGGTGGCGTTCGGTTTGGGCTCGTCCAGCATGACCAACACCAGATAGCGCGGCGTCCCCACGGGGCCGTCGGTGGGAAAGATTGCGGCGAAAGAGGTTACAAGCTTGTTGCGCGCATAGCCGCCCTTTTCGGGCTTTTCCGCCGATCCCGTCTTTCCGCCGACCCTGAGCCCCGGCGCATCGGCCTTGCTGCCGGTCCCGCGCAGAACATTCTGGCGCATCAGACCCAGCATGGTCAGAGAGGTCTCGGGCGAGATCACCTGACGGCCATCCACATGATCGCCGGACGGGTGCTTGCGTATGGTCAGGGGAACCATGTTCCCGCCATTGAAGATGCCGCCCATGGCCTGGGCCACAGACAATGGGCTGACCGATATATTGGCGCCAAATGACACCGAGGCCACTGTGCTCTCGCTCCAGTCTCTCGGAACAATGGGGCGAGTCGATTCCGCCAGTTCAATCTTTGCCGGATCAAACAGTCCGAAGGATTTGAAATACTTATACATATTGTCCTTGCCGGCCTTCAGCGCGATGCGCGCGGTGCCGATATTGGACGAGACGAGGAAGACGTCTTCCATTGTCATCTGTTTGTTGGTCGCGTCGAAGTCATGGATGATGCGTGGCCCAAGATGCAGCGGATGGCTGGCGTCCACCACCATGTTGAGGTCCGCCGAATGGCTGTCCAGAGCCATCGCGAAGGTGAACATCTTGAAGGTCGAACCCATTTCATAAACCGATGCGCCCGTATGGTTGACCAGATTGGCCGGGTCGGAAGCGCCCCGATTATTGGGATCGAAATCGGGCAGACTGGCCAGAGCCAGAACCTCGCCCGTATTGATGTTTGTGACGACGCCCATGGCGTTCACAGCGGAGAAGTCCGTCATGGCGCGATGCAGCTCCGATTCCAGCGCGCCCTGAACCCGAAGGTCGATGGATGTGGCGATGGCGCCATTGCCGCCCGCTGCGTCGCGGATCACGCCGTCCAGCCCCCGTTCGGCGCCCGCCAGTCCCTTGCCCGAGGGGTCGGCGTAACCGATTATGTGCGCCGCCTGCTGACCCAGAGGGTAGGACCGGCGCGCCTCCTCCTCGAAAGTCACGCCGGGCAGGCCCAGATCATGCACCCGGTCGCGCTGATCCGCCGTCAGGCCGTTGATCAGCAGTTCACGCTTTCCCGCTGTGAGCACCTTGTCCAGCCGCGCGCGCTGGATGTTCGGCAAAACATCGACAAGTCCGTTGCGCGCCTCGCTCACATCCCACAGGTCGCGACTGTCCACATAGACGCCGTAGTGAGGCACATCCAGCGCCAGCAACATGCCGTTGCGGTCGGTCAGGTCGGCGCGCTGCTCCACGGGCGCGGTCGCTTCGACGCCGTCGCCCTCCGCATGGGAAAACAGCGCCACCGCGCCCGCCTTGACCGACAGGAAGATGAAGCCCAGCGCAAACAGGGTCAGAACGCCAAAAATGCGAACCCGCGTATCATCCACTGCGCGATTTGCGGTGCGCGAGCGCTCAAAGGCGTGCTCCACCCGCCAGACCTGCTCCACGATACGGCGCCAGATCTGTTGCAGGCTGGGCGGCGCCCTGTATGCGGCCTCGTCTTCGCGCATCATTTTGGCGGTTCAGTCGCAGGATGCGCCAGCTTTGCGAAATCGCGCGGCGGCGGCGGCGGCCCCCGGCGCGCTATATCCGTCAGATCTTCCGGCGCCGCTTCCTGCTGGGCGCCCATGGGTCCCAGGTTGAGATACTGCTGGGACAGACGTTCAATGCGGGCGGGTTGCTGCAGGGTGGTGAGTTGCTCGCGCAGGCGGCGGACCTGTTGGTCCTCCTGCTGAATCTCACGGTCGAGATCCTTGATCCTGGCGCTCTCCTGCCCCGCATTGGCCTTGTAGAAATAGACCCCGATCACCAGCACCGACAGGCAGACAAAGGCCATCGCCTCGACCAGGCTGACGCCGCGAATGCGGATGCGGAACAGCTGGACCAGGGAGCCCTGGACGCGACTGCGGACAAGATGGATGGCGGCGTCGCTCATGCGGCTTTCCTCCAGACGGATGCAGCGGTGCGCACGGCTGCACGAAGCTTGGCGGAACGGGCGCGGGGATTGTCAGCGAGTTCCGCCTCGCCGGGCCCCTGATGCCCGTTGAAAAGGAGTTGAAAACTCGGATCGGCGCCCTTGGCGACCGGCGGCAGGTGGCGTGAGCCGCCCGGCGTGCGCCCTGCCCGCTCCGTCAGGAAGGCCTTGACGATCCGGTCCTCCAGCGAGTGGAAGGTGACGACGGCCAGGCGTCCCCCGGGGACCAGAGCGCGTTCGGCTGCGGCCAGACCGGCCTCCAGCTCGCCCAGCTCGTCATTGACCGCGATCCGCAACGCCTGAAACACGCGCGTCGCGGGATGGGTCGGCGCGCCCCGGCGACCACCCACCGCCTTTTCAATGACATCGGCCAGATCCAGGGTGCGTGTAAACGGCTGCTCAGCGCGGCGACGAACCAGAAACTGCGTGATGCGCCGCGCCGCCCGTTCTTCACCATAGACCCAGAACATCCGGGACAGATCCGCAGGCTCGGTCTCATTGACCAGATCGGCGGCGGTCGGACCGTCTGCGCTCATGCGCATGTCAAGCGGACCGTCTCGCATGAAGGAGAAGCCGCGCTCCGCCTCGTCAAGCTGCATGGAAGATACGCCAATATCGAACACCACCGCGTCGCAATTGGTGCGCCCGACATCGGCGAGCCCGTCTTCCAGCTCCGAAAATCGACGCTCCACCAACTCGAAGCGATCAGAACAGGCGCTCATGAGCGGCTCGGCGAAGCGCGCCGCCGTGGGATCACGGTCAAAGGCCACGACGCCGGCGCCGGTCTCGAGAATGGCGCGGCTGTACCCGCCCGCGCCGAAGGTGGCGTCCACCACCAGATCGCCCGGTCCCGCCGACAGGGCGGCCATGACCTCAGCCAGCAGAACCGATTTGTGCGGCGCCTCGCTCATTGCCCGCCCCCATTGGCGCGCATCAGCCTTTGCGCATCCCGCAGCGACGCCAGGCCCTGACGGGCGGCCTTGCGGGCCTCTTCACGATGCCCGAGGAAGGCGTCGCGCTCCCAGATCTGAAAGCGGTCGCCAAGACCCACCACCGCGACCACGTCCTTCATTCCGAAGGCCTCGCACAGATCCTCCGGCAAGGTGATGCGGCCGGCCGTGTCGAAGGCCAGCCGATGCATACCGCCCAGCACCACAGTCTCCAGCGAGCTGCGCAGAGGGTCGCCAAAGGCCAGCTCGTCGATCAGGGACTTGTACTGGTTGAACAGGGAAAGCCCGCCGCCCTCGATGCAGTCCGCCTCAATGGAGGGAAAACAGAAGACGCCGTCAAAGGGGCCAGACGCGAGGGCGCGAAAATCCGCCGGCACCACGATGCGCCGCTTTGAGTCCAGCTGCTTCTCAAACGTCGAGAGAAACACCCGTGAACACCCCTCAACTGGGCGCAAAACGCCCATCCCCAACCTGAATATGGGATATCATGGGATCAATTGGGATACAATGACACTCAGACTTGGATTTGACCCCAAATGGCGCTCAGATGTGGAAAATCGTCCCCACGGGCGCAGACCCGCGGAACAAGGGGCGAACAGGTTGAACGGACGTCTGAGAGGGGGGAATCCACGCATGCAAAATAGGCGCTGCAGGGCTCCACAGCGCCCCCGCCTCTCTGCAAGAGAAGCGATCATGGAATGGGTGGGATGTGCGCCGCTATTTCGCGGCGGCGCGGGCCAACATGCTTTGAAAGGCGTTGAACAGCTTGGTCATCTGCGGTCCCTTATAGGGATAGAGGTCAGGCTCATCCATCGAGTGGATGATCATCGCCACATCGGCCTCGAACAGCAACAGCTTGCCGTCCGGCGTCTCGCCACAGTCGATGGCGAAATAATCGAGGCCGAAGCCTGCGCAGAGCTCTGCAAGGGCGTCCGCATGACGCGCGGCGAAGCCCGCGTCAAAGCTGGCCATGGCCTCGGCTTCTTCTGCGCGCTTGGCTTCGCTCTGATCCATCCCGGCATTGAGGTAATGGACCATCCAGCGCTCTGATATGGCCAGATGGCTCAGATAGGCCTTCCCGTCGATCAGGGCGACGCGGTACTTGCGATAGAGGCCGTCCGGACTGGCATAGTCCACAAATGGCGCGACATAGGCTTCTGTGGCCGTGAAGCTTTTCAGATACTGCCCCAGCGCGTCGGGTCCGTCGACCTTTTCGAGTTGGACGCCGGCGTGCGAGCCCACAGGCCGCACCAGCCAGGGCCAGGGCATGGCGCCATCGCCAAAGGGCGCCGGATCTGTTTCGCCCGCTGCGATCCGCTCCAGCGCGGCGACGGGCGCGCGAAGGGTGCGCGGCGCGACGATCCGGGCCGATCCAGCGAACAGCGCCGCCACCTCGTCGCGCGTCATGGCCGCAATGGCGCGGACATTCTGGTTCAGCACCGGCTTTGGCCAGCGATTGATCATGGGCCTGAGCCCCTCGAGCAGGCTCCGGCTTGCAGCCGACTCGCCGATCGCCACAATCGCCACATCGTGATCCGGCACGGGCGGCAAGGGCGCGCCTTCCGCCACGAACAGCTCGATCAGAGAGATGTCGGAGCCTTCCAGCAGGAAATCCAAAGGCGTATTAGCCATGAAATCGCCTGCCGTCACAAAGGCCAGCAACTTCAGCCCGCCCTCTCCGCCCGCCCGCTCATAGACCTGATGCTGAGCCAGAGCGTGGCGCTGCGCCTCCAGCCCCTGCTCGCGCTGCCCCGTCAGTTGCAGCAGCGTCGCCATGTCCATCAGGGCGGCGACGTCGTTGGGGTTGGAGCGCACACGCGCC
>CAIOJR010000019.1 GCA_903858685.1 uncultured Caulobacterales bacterium
CATCCTGCTGGACGGTGGGTTTGTGACCAAGAAACTCCGCGCCCGAACGGGTGAATCAACAACGGCTGACGACATTGTTGGCGAGTGTGCACGCCTCTCCAGGCTTCCCGATTTGGCGGGCTACGAGCTTCTCCGAATATATTTTTACGACGCCGCTCCATCCTCAGAGTGCGTAAGCTACCCGGTTAGCCGAAAACCCTATAATCTGGCCCAGACAGACCGGTATCGAATGGCGCAAACCCCCGGCCGCTCGACGACGATGATTTCGAACTGGATATCGCCCAGACAGGCGTCGATATGCGCATTGGTATGGATATGGCTCGCCTTGCTGTGCGAGACATGGTTCGCGCCATCGTGGTCGTGACGGGCGATTCCGATTTCGTTCCCGCGTTCAAATTTGTTCGCCGGGAAGGCGTGAAAGTCATTCTAGATCCATTGGGTCATAATATCCGGCCAGAACTGCGCCAGCATTCCGACATAGTGGTGTTGTCGACGGCGGATCAGAGCGCTTCAAAGACTTGACCTTTGCGCCCATTCGCGCGACGCCGCGCGGATGAGCCAGAACCCGCCTGCCTGCCGCCTCTATCTGATTACGCCGCCGGTGATCGACGATCCCGAAGCTTTCGCCGCCGTGCTGGCGGATGCATTGCAGGGCGGCGATGTCGGCGCGCTTCAGGTGCGGCTGAAGGATGTGTGCGACGCCCATATTGGCGCAGTGGTCGCCGCCGTCCTGCCGGTGGCGCAGAGCCATGATGTGGCTGTGATCCTGAACGATCGTCCAGATCTGGCGGCGCAGTTTCGCTGTGACGGGGTGCATGTGGGCCAGTCCGACGCCAGCACTGTCGAGGCGCGCAGGATTGTCGGCAAGGACGCCATTGTGGGCGTGACCTGTCACGACAGCCGTCATCTGGCCATGGAGGCCGCCGAGGCCGGCGCCGACTATGTGGCGTTCGGCGCCTTTTTCGACACCGACACCAAGGACGCCCCGACCCGAGCCGAGCCCGAGCTTCTGACCATCTGGCAGGAATCGATGCAGACACCCTGCGTGGCCATTGGCGGGGTCACTGTGGAGCGGGCGGAGGCGCTGGCCCGCGCGGGGGCTGATTTCATCGCCGTCTCCTCGGGTGTCTGGCGCCGCCCGGGCGGTCCCCGCGCCGCCATTGCGGCCTTCAATGCCGAATTGCAGAAGGTGGAGCGGTAGGGGGCGACGGCCTGGCGAACGGGCTCGGCCCCTATCCCCCGCCCACTGCGGCGCAAGGCCAGGTCCTGGCTGACAGGGCGCCGCACCCGATGATCCGCGTCCTGACCATCATCGGGATGAGCCGATCAGACCGCCCGTCCCTCAATAGGCCAGGGCGTCATAGGCCCGCATCACATCGCCAGCCCATTCGCCGTGATAGAGGGCGAGCAGGTGGTCGGCGCGGGTCAGGCCGGAATCGGCGATCTGTTCAAGCGGGGCGAGATAGCTCGTCTCGTCCGTCAGCCCGCCGGACAGGGCGGCGCGGCGCTTCAGGCCCTGACGGGAAATGGCGACGAAATCGCGGGCCACATCCTGCAGCGAGCGGCCATTGATCTCGGCCTTGAGCCCGATCCGGGCGGCGTCGAGCCGAAGGGCGCGGCGCTGGTCGGCGGTCCAGTCCTTGGCCAGATCCCAGGCGGCTTCCAGGGCGGCGTCGTCATAGAAGACCCCGGTCCACAGGGCGGGCAGGGCGCAGAGCATGTCGAGCGGGCCGCTGTCGGCGCCGCGCATCTCCAGATAGGCCTTCAGGCGCACTTCGGGGAAGAGCGTGGTCAGGTGGTCGGCCCAGTCCTTGGCGTTGGCGCGGTCGCCGGGCAGGGCGTCCAGATGTCCCGCCATGAATTCGCGGAACGACTTGCCCGACAGGTCGACATAGAGCCCCTTGCGCTTGGCGAAATACATCGGCACGTCCAGCGCATATTCGGCGTAGGTCTCAAAGCCGAAGCCGTCCTGAAAGACGAAGTCCAGGAGGCCGGTGCGATCCGGGTCGGTGTCGGTCCAGACCCGGGCGCGCGACGACAGCCAACCGGTCGGCTTGCCCTCGACAAAGGGCGAATTGGCGAACAGGGCCGTGGCGACGGGTTGCAGCGCCAGGCTCATGCGGAACTTCTTGACCATGTCGGCCTCTGAACCAAAGTCCAGATTGGCCTGCACGGTGCAGGTGCGGAACATCATGTCCAGTCCCATGCCGCCGACCTTGGGCATGTATTCGCGCATGATCCTGTAGCGCCCCTTGGGCATGACCGGGATGGCGTCGCGCGTCAGCTTCGGCGTGAAGCCCAGTCCGATAAAGCCAAGGCCCAGCTCGTCGGCGACCTCGCGCACCTCGTTCAGATGGCCGCTGGTCTCGGCGCAGATGTCGTGCATGGTCCGAAGCGGCGCGCCTGACAGCTCGAACTGTCCGCCCGGCTCCAGGCTGATATTGGCCAGAAGGCCGTCGTCGTTGCGGCGTTCCAGCGCGATCAGGGTCTGTCCGCCGTCGGGGCGATCCTCGTGGACCCCGCTCCAGCCAAATCGCTTCAGGCCGGTCAGCAGGGCATGGATTCCCGCCTCGCCCTCATAGGGGACGGGCGCGCGGTCGGCCTTGCGGAAGCCGAACTTTTCATGCTCGGCGCCGACGCGGAATTCGCTGGAAGGCTTGCAGCCCTTTTCCATGGCGCCCACGAGGTCGGCCATCGTCAGGGGACGATCATCCATAGAGCTGTCGGCCAAGATCTGATCCTCGTCCCCACCGGTCGAACGCTGCGCGCAATCCGCCGATTGTATGTTGTTGGCCCTTTAAGCCCTTGTTCGCCACATAAGCGCCAACGGGTCAAGGCTCAAGGCCCTGCGCCTGCGCTCACCAGTCGCCCAGAATCGCCTGCCACAGGGTCACGGCGGCGATGGCGGCCGAATCAGCGCGAAGAATACGCGGGCCAAGCGTCACGCAGATGACGGCGGGACAGCTTTGCAGCCGGACCCGCTCGGCCGGATCAAAGCCCCCCTCCGGCCCGATCAGCACGCCCCAGGCGCCTCTCTGCGCGTCGTTCAGCGCCTTGAGCGCGGGCAGAGGGGCGGCCGCGCCGGCGTCGGGTCCGTCATGGGCTTCCGCGCCCGCCTCGTCACAGACCATCAGGCGGCGCGAGGCGGGCCAGGCCTCAACCAGGCGATCCAGCCTTTCCGGCGCCACAACCTGGGGAACCTCCATCCGCCCGCATTGTTCCGCCGCTTCCGTGGCGATGGCCTGAAGTCTGGACACATTGGTGTGATCGGCGTTGGTGCGCTGGGTGGTGACCAGACGAATCCGGCCCACGCCAAGCTCTGTGGCCTTTTCCACCACCCGTTCCAATGGGCTGCGCTTGACCAGCGCCATCACCAGGTCGAGGTCTGGCGGCGAGGTCTGGGCCCGCGTCCGCCGGATCGGCGTCAGGGTGCAGCCGCGTTTGGTCACATCGCCCAGACGGGCGCGCCATTCACCGTCGCGCCCGTTGAACAGGGCTACCTCGTCGCCCTCGCCAAGGCGCATGACGCTGATGAGGTAGCGGGCCTGCTCCTGGTCAGGCGCCATGACGACCCCGGCGCTCAAGGGGGCTTGGACGTGCAGGCGGATCATGGCTTGGAACGTCCCTTGTCGGCGCAGCGGCCTCCCCTCATGCAACGAAGTCCGGGCCAGGAAAAGAGGCGGTCTTGCGAAGGGGCGCGCAAAGGTTCGGTCCCTTCCCGTCGAATTACCGTCGATCACCCAAGATCGGTCCGTGACACGGGGGGGCGGTCTCGGCCAGTATGGGGCATGAGCTTTGCAAATCCGATTATCGAGGCGGGGGTCTGCGACCTGGCCGCACTCTTCGCCGACCGCGCCGTCACGCCGGTCGAGGTGTTCCACGCCTATCAGTCCCGCATTTCCGGACTGGACGGGGCCCTGGGCTGTTATGTGGCGCTGGACATGGCGCGGGCAGAACAGGCCGCACATGAGAGCGCCGAGCGCTGGGCGAAGGGCCAGGCCCTGTCCATGTTGGACGGCGCGCCCATTGCGGTGAAGTGCAACATCGCCGTGGAAGGTCTGCCCTGGCACGCGGGCGTGGGCGCCTATCGCGAGCGCATCGCCCATGCCGATGCGCCGGTCGTCGCCAAGCTGCGCGAGGCGGGCGCGGTCATTCTGGGCCTTGTCAACATGCATGAGGGGGCGTTCGGCGCCTCGACCGACAATCCGTGGTTTGGCCGGACGCACAATCCGTGGCGGCACGGTTTCAGCGCGGGCGGCTCGTCGGGCGGGTCGGGGGCTGCGGTGGCTGCGGGGCTGTGCGCTGGCGCGCTGGGCACCGACACTCTGGGCTCGGTGCGCATACCCGCTTCGCTGAGCGGCGTTTTCGGCCATAAGCCGACCCAGGGCCTGATCTCCATCGACGGCGTGGTTCCCATGGCCTGGACCCTGGATCATGTGGGCGTGCTTGGCCGCAGCGCCGCCGATTGCGCGCGCCTTCTGGCGGCCTCCTGCGGGGCCGAAGCCGAACTGGCGGATGAAATCGCCCGCCCCGCCGATCTGGAGGCCCTGATCGGCTCTGCGGTGGCCGTGCTCAAGCTCGACGACTTTGCGGTGGACGAGGCGCAGAAGGTTGCGCTGCGCGCCACGGTCGCCAATGCGCGCCGCCTTGGCCTGGAGGTCGAGGAGGTGGAGTTGGAGGGGTATGATTTCCAGGAGGCCTATCGCCTGGGCGTGCTGATTTCCGGCGCGGAATCCATGGCCGAACACGCCCAGATGCTGGCCGATCACCCGCAGGGATTCTCGGAGGCCTATCGCCAGCGCATGGCCTATGGCGGAGAGCAGTCGGCGGCGATCCTCGCGGCGGCCTATCGCGATCTGGCGGGGCTGGCCGAAGAGGCGCGGCAGACCCTGGGCGCCTATCAGGCTCTGCTGATGCCGAGCACGCCCACCGCGGCCTTCAGTTTTGAACAGAACCAGCCTGCCGCCATTGCGCTGTTCACCACTCTGGGCAATGCGGTGGGCCTGCCCGCCACGGCCTTCCCGGTCGGGCTGGATTCTGACGGCCTGCCCCTGTCGGTTCAGGCTCTGGCCTGGGATGATGAAACGAGTCTGGGACTGGCCAATGCGCTGGCCCAGCCCGTCGGCGCGCCCCCCGCCTATCGGGGCTGAGGGGCAACCCGGCTTCGCGATCCGTCAGCCAAAGCTGAGTTCGGGGTGAGCGCTTTCGCTATAGGCCTGTTCGGGTAAGTGGCAGGTGAAGGTGGCGCCCTGACCCGGCTCGCTCTCCAGCGCAACCCAGCCGCCGTGGAGCTCCACCAACGCCTTGACCAGAGCCAGGCCCAGGCCCGGACCGCCCCGGTCGCGACCGACGAAACGGTCGAAAATATGGGCCTGCACATGGAAGGGAATGCCGCGTCCGGTGTCGCGCACCTTCAGTTGCACCTCGCCCAGGTCTCGCACGGCGGACAGGCGCACCTCGCCGCCGGCTGGCGTGGTGCGAATGGCGGCGCCGACCAGATGGTCGAGCACCTGGGCCAGCCGACGATTGTCAGCGCGGATCACGCCCGCCGCCAGGGCGTCGTCCACGATCAGATTGACGCCCACCTCCTGAGCTGCACGGACGCAATTGTCGCCCACCTGTCCCAGCAGGTCGTTCACATTCACGTCGCCCAGCGACAGGGCCATTTCGTTGGCGTCGATCTGGGCCATGTCGAGCACATCGTCGATGGAGCGGGCCAGCTGCTCCGCCGCGGTGCGGATCGAGCCCAGATGCTGACGCATCCGGTCCGGCACCGCCTCGCCAAGACTTTGTAAAAGCTCAGCATAACCTATGATGGTGGTCAGGGGCGTGCGCAGTTCGTAGGACACGTTGCCGACAAAGTCGCGCTTCAGACGCTGCGCCTCGTCCAGAGCGGCGGAGCGCTCCTCCACCGCCTGCTCCAGCTCGCGCGTGGCGGTGATGTCGGAAAAGGCGATCAGGGTCGCGCCGTCCGGCAGGGGGCGAGACTGATAGGCCACGGCGCGCCGGTCCGAGGTGCGAATCTCTCCGGATATGGGCGCCCGCGCCTGAGGGTCAGGATCGGCCACGCGGGCCTTCAGCTCGCGCCAGAACTGACGGTCATGCACCAGCGGCATGCAGGCCTGGGCGATCTGGTCAAAATCGCCGGCGTCGATCATGGCGGTGTGGCTGAGATTCCAGAACCGCTCGAACGCTTCATTGTGAAGTCTCAGACGTCCGTCGGAGCCGAACACGGCCACGGCGTCATTGAGCTTGTCCAGCGTGGCCTGCTGGACCTGGACCTGTGAATTATACTGGGCGCGCAGCCGGATCTCGCCGGTAATGTCGGCGAACAGGATGAGCAGCCCGCCAAACGGATGCGGCTGACGCACCACGCGCAGGGTGCGGCCGTCGGGCAGGGTCCAGAGCTCGTCCGGCGCAGCGTCCAGCGTTTCATAATGCGCCAGCTCCCGCGCTTTCCAGACGCCGTAATCGACCGTTTCGGGCAGGCGGCGGCGCTGGCGCAGCCGGTCCAGCACCTCCCCATGGGTCGGCTTGTCCGCCAGCCAGGCCGGTTCAAGGCCCCAAAGCTCGGCAAAGGCGGTGTTGTGGAAGGACAGACGTCGGTCGGCGCCGAAAATGGCCACCGCATCGTCCAGCCGGTTCAGGGTCTGGTCATGGGCCAGAACATGGCGGCGCAGGGCTTCGCGCGCATCTTCGGCCGCAGAGACGTCCAGCGCCACCGCCGCCGAACCGCCGCCCTCCAGCGGAATGGCGGTGATGTGAAAGGCGCGACGCTGACCGCCGGCGGCGGCCCAGCGCACATCCTCGCGCCGCTCGCCCGCCCTGGCGGCCTCCTGGGCCAGGGCCTCCGCCCCCCGGTCAAAGGCGGCGTTGCGGCTCAGGGCCTGTTCAAGACTGACGACTTCAGCCGCGTTGAGCCAGGCCCTGTTGGCCCAGACCAGATCGCCACCCGCGCCGGTGATCCAGGCGGGATGAGCGACCGCCTCCAGAAAGGCCGCGAATCGGGCGGCGGACGGCAGGCCCGCCGACGCCGAGAGGGTGAGCCTCAGCCAGGCTACGGCGCCGGACACCCGGCCCTCGATGGTCAGGGTGCGCCGCGCGCCGCCCTCCACCCGTCCGGCCACCTCAAAGTCACAGGCCTCGCCCCGCTCGAACAGGGCGGTCAGGCGGTCGGCGTGAACGGCGTCGTCGCACAAGGCCAGAACCACAGCATCTGCGGGGGCGTCCGGCGCCAGACCCAGCAGTTCCGCGCAGGCGGACAGGCCATGGGCGCCGTTGGCGGCGTAGGCGTCGCCGCCGCGCACCGAGATCAGCACGCTGTCAAAGGCGTCTGCGGCGGCTTCCGCCGCGTCGGAGGCGTGACGCTCCCGCGCCAGATCATTGGCCAGACGGCGCGCACGCTCGTTCAACTCCCGACGCTGGGACAGCGTCCAGAGCACGGCGGCCAGAGCCAGGCTCGTCCCGCCGCCTGCGGCGAAAAGGGCTGCGTCAAAGCCAGCCATCAGGGGTTCCGTCAGAGCCGCCGCCAGGCTAGGCGGCGAATCAGTCGATCCTAACTGAAACTGCGTCAGGATGCGCGCATCCAAGCTTGATGCTTCTCTCAACCGACCAGAGGGCCTAGAGTCTGAACATGCCCCGTCTTGCTCAGGTCCTTTTGCCGCTGCCCCTGCCGGAAGCGTTCGACTATGCCGTGCCCGATGAGATGGGCGCGCTGGCGCCCGGCGACCATGTGGCCGCTCCGCTCGGGCCGCGCGTGGTGCGCGGCGTGGTTCTGTCCGTGCGCGACGCCCAGGGCGTCAACCGACCCCTGAAGCCGCTGATCGAGAAACTGGACGACCCCGCCTTGCCGCCCGCGACCCTGGCCTTTGCGCAATGGGCGGCGCGCTATGCGGCCCAGCCCCCGGGCGAGGCGCTCGCCATGACCCTGCGGGGCCTGCGTCACCCGAGACCCAAGCCCGAACGGCGTGTGACGGCCACCGGCGCGCCACCGGCCCGCATGACCCCGGCGCGGCGCCGCGTGCTCGACCTGTTCGCCGCGCCCGATGCAGCGCCGCTCTCCCCGACCCGGGCCGCCGAACGGGCTGGGGTGTCCCCTGGCGTGGTCAAGGCCCTGGTCGAGGACGGCGCTCTGGTGATGGTGGAAAGCCCCGCCGCCGCGCCCTTTGGTCAGCCGGACCCGGATTTCGAGGCCTCCGCCCTCAATCCCAGTCAGGCCGCTGCCGCCCAGGCCTTGATCGAGATGCAGGCCAGGGGCGTTTTCGCCGCCGCCCTGCTGGACGGGGTGACCGGTTCGGGCAAGACCGAGGTCTATCTGGAGGCGGTGGCCTGCGCCCTGCGCCGCGACCCCGAGGCTCAGGTGCTGATCCTCCTGCCCGAAATCGCCCTCACCCAGGCCGTGCTGGCGCGGGTGGAGCGCCGGTTCGGCGCAGCTCCCGCCCAGTGGCATTCCGGCGAACCGGGGCCGCGTCGGCGTCAGGTCTGGGAGGCTGTGGCCACAGGCGAGTGCCGCATCGTGGTGGGCGCGCGGTCCGCCCTGTTCCTGCCCTATCGCAAACTCAGCCTGATCATTGTCGATGAGGAGCATGACGGCTCCTACAAGCAGGAAGAGGGCTTCATCTATCACGCCCGCGACATGGCCGTGGCGCGGGCCAAGCTGGAGGGCGCCGCCATTGTGCTGGCCTCCGCCACGCCCTCGCTGGAGACCCTGTGGAACGCAGAGACCGGGCGCTATCAGTGGCTGCGGCTGGCCGACCGGCATGGTGTGGCGCAGCTGCCCGACATCACCCTGATCGACCTGCGCGCCCACCCGCCGCAGACCGGGCGCTGGCTTTCGGCGCCTCTGGTCCAGGCCATGGCCGAAACCTATGCAAGGGGTGAACAGAGCCTGCTGTTCCTGAACCGGCGCGGCTATGCGCCCCTCGTCCTGTGCCGCGCCTGCGGGGAGAAGCTGACCTCGCCCGACACCGACAGCTGGCTGGTGGAGCACCGCTATAGCGGCCGTCTCGTCTGCCATCTGACGGGCTTTTCCATGCCCAGGCCGGAGCGCTGCCCCCATTGCGGCGCCAAGGACAGTCTGGTTTCCATCGGGCCCGGCGTGGAGCGGCTGGAGGAGGAGGCGCGCGCCCTGTTTCCCGACGCCCGCATCGCGGTCTTTTCCTCCGACACCGCGCCGGATCCGCAGAGCGCCAGGGCCCTGGTGGCGTCCATGGCGGCGGGCGAGATCGACATTCTGGTCGCCACCCAGGCCGCCGCCAAGGGGCACAATTTCCCCCGCCTGACCCTGGTCGGCGTGGTCGACGCGGATCTGGGCCTGAGGGGCGGTGATTTACGGGCGGCTGAACGCACCTTCCAGCTTCTGGCCCAGGCGACGGGGCGGGCGGGCCGGGCCGAGCGCCCCGGTCGCGCCTTCATCCAGACCTATGCGCCCGAACACGCCGTCATGCAGGCCCTGAGGGATTCCGACCGGGATGGGTTTCTGGCGGCGGAGTCCGATGCGCGCCGCCTGTCCGGCCTGCCGCCCTTTGGTCGTCTGGCGGCCTTGATCCTGTCCAGCCATGATCCGGCGATCCTTGAGAGCTTCGCGCGCGATCTGGCGGCGGCGGCCCCGAATGGCGACGGGGTGGAGGTCTATGGTCCGGCCGATGCGCCCCTGGCCCTGGTCAGGGGACGGCGCCGCAAGCGCTTCCTCGTGCGCAGCGCACGCAATATAGATCTTCAGGCCTATATCGGCGCCTGGCGCGCACGGGTGAAGACGCCCAATGCGGTCAGGCTGACGATAGATATCGACCCTTACAGCTTTCTCTGACGCCCTGACCCTACCGAGGAGCCGAACTTGCCCGATCTCGCCCATCTCTTGAGCCTTGATACGGCGGTGTCCTTTCTCGCCCTGTCGTTTCTGGAAATCGTGCTGGGCGTGGACAATATCGTCTTTGTGGCGGTGGCTGCAGACAGGCTGGCGCCTGCGCAGCGCGGGCGGGGGCGTCAGCTGGGCCTGTGGCTGGCCATGGCGCTGCGGGTCGCCATGCTGCTGACCATTGTCGGGATCACAAGGCTGGATTTGACCCTGTTCATGCTGCCCAATGGCCCGTTTTCGGTCAAGGACGCGGTCCTGGCGGCAGGCGGCCTGTTCCTGCTCTACAAGGGCTCGACCGAGATCCATGACGAACTGGAGGGCGAGGGGCGGGAGGCCGCCCGTCATCGGCTTGATCACGGCAGGCCGTCCGGCTTCTGGAGCGTGGTGCTGGAAATCGGCGTGATCAATATTGTTTTCTCGCTCGACAGCGTGATCACTGCGGTCGGCATGGCCAGCCAGATTGCCGTCATGGTTGCAGCGGTCATGGCTGCAACCCTGGTCATGATGGTGGCCGCAGGTCCCGTGGCCGCCTTCATCGAACGCCGCCCAACGGCCAAGATGCTGGCCCTGTCCTTCGTCATACTGGTCGGAATGGCCTTGATCGCCGAGGGAACGGGCTTCCACGTGCCGCGCGGCTATCTCTATTTCGCCATGGGATTTTCACTGCTGGTGGAGGTGTTGAACTCGGTCCGTCGGCGCCATTCCAAAGACTGAGGTTGTATTCCCCTGCACGGTGTTCATCGTTACTGATTGTCAGTTTCATGTAAACTATTCGCGTTAAGCATCCCAATGGCTACGGACCCTTAACCTGGCTGGGGCAGTCTGGTTTGCGTCAGAAATGGGGCGCCGGTCTATGGCTCTGAACTTTTGCGCAATGGCTTTACAGCGCCAGACTTCGGTTTGGACGGCAAAAAGCTGCGTCTGCGCATCAGCCCGATGGGAGCCTGCATGAGCGAGCCTCGCACCTGCCTTGTGGTCGACGACAGCCGCGTCATGCGCAAGGTCGCGCTGCGCATTGTCGAGCAACTGAACTTTGAGGGCGTCGAGGCCTGCGACGGTCTGGAAGCCCTGACCTATTGTCGAGCCGCCATGCCTGACGCCATTTTGCTGGACTGGGGAATGCCGGTGATGGACGGACTGGAGTTCCTGCGCCAGCTGCGCAAGGAGCCGGGCGGTCAAAAGCCCGTCGTGGTCTTTTGCACAGCGGAGACCAACCCTGCCAAGATCCGCACCGCGCTCGATTTTGGCGCCAACGAGTACATCATGAAGCCGTTTGACGGCGACATCATCGCCTCCAAGTTCGAGGAGGTCGGCCTGATATGACCTCTGACGATCTGGCCTATGTGGCCGAACTTGTACGCCATCATGCGGGCGTGGTTCTGAAAGGCGACAAGGCCTTTTTCATCGAGACCCGGCTGGGTCCCGTCGCGCGACGCGAAAAGGCGCCGGGTGTGTCCGCCCTGGTCGATCAGGTGCGCCGCAATCCCGCGCCGGATCTGGTCAAGGCGCTGGTCGAGGCCACCCTGATGCAGGAGACCGGCTTCTTCCGCGACCGGGCTGTGTTCCGCACGCTCAAACAGTCCGTCATGCCGCAGCTTTCGTCACGTCGCGAGGGGCGCGGCCTGCGCATCCTGTCGGCAGGCTGCGCCACCGGCCAGGAAACCTATTCCGTGGCCATGCTGGCGGCGGACCTGTTTCCCGCCTCGGCGGTGGAAATCATCGGGGTCGACTTTGCGCCCCGGTCCCTGGAAAAGGCGAAGGCGGGGCTCTACACCCATTTCGAGGTGCAGCGCGGCCTGCCAATCCGCAGACTTCTGGCCCATTTCGAACCGGTGGATGACAATTGGCGCGTCGCGTCCAGCCTGAGACAGGCGGTGAAATGGGGCGAGTTCAATCTTCTGGGCGATATGCGGCCACTGGGCGTGTTCGATCTGATCCTGTGCCGCAACGTGCTGCACAGCCTGACGCCGGAAGCCGCGAGCCGCCTGCTGGACATGCTCGACAACGCGCTCGCGCCTGACGGCGTTCTGGTGATCGGCGCGCGGGAGGAAGCGATTCTGTCCCCGGCCTTCAGCGCGGGCGACGCCGACGGCGTCTGGATGCGCAACCCGGCCTTTCAGCGCGAAGCCGTTCTGGTCTGAGCCTGTGCAAGACGCAAGTCCGGCGCCCTGGCCGATTGGGGGCTTGTCGCCAGCGCCTGTCCCAGTGCAAACTGAGCGTCGATAAGAGAAGAAAAAGCCCAGTCAGGCTTAAGGGAGGCGCGCATGTCGCTATTCGATCTCAACGGTCAGGTCGCCATCATCACCGGTTCGTCACGCGGCATTGGCAAGTCCATCGCCGAACGCATGGCCGAACATGGCGCCAAGGTGGTGATCTCGTCGCGCAAGGCCGGGCCCTGCGACGAGGTGGCTCAGGCGCTCAATGCGCGGCACGGCGCAGGAACCGCCATCGCCGTCCCAGCCAATATCTCGTCCAAGGAAGACCTGCAAAGGCTGGTCGACGAGACCATGGCCGCATTCGGCAAGGTCACGACCGTCGTCTGCAACGCCGCATCCAACCCCTATTACGGGCCGATGGCGGGCATCAATGACGACCAGTTCACCAAGATTCTGGCCAATAACGTCATCGCCAATCACTGGCTGATCCAGATGGTCGCGCCCCAGATGATTGCGCGCAAGGCGGGGTCGGTCATCATTGTCTCGTCCATCGGCGGCCTGCGCGGCTCTCCCATTATCGGGGCCTACAACATCTCCAAGGCGGCGGACTTCCAGCTCGCCCGCAACCTCGCCGCCGAGTTCGGGCCCAGCAATGTGCGGGTCAACTGCATTGCGCCGGGCCTCATCCGCACTGACTTCGCCCGCGCCCTGTGGGAGAATCCCGACACCCTCAAACGCGCCACCTCGGGCACGCCGCTGCGGCGAATCGGGGAGCCGGACGAGATTGCGGGCGCTGCGGTCTATCTGGCCTCCGACGCCTCCACCTTCATGACCGGTCAGGCGCTGGTCGTCGACGGCGGCGCCACGGTGACCTGATCCGTCGGCAAAATCATCGTCCGCGCGAACATCGTGGCGGGAGTGTGGGTTTGCGGTCATTGCGCCCGCGCGTCAGGGCGCCTACACCATAATCATGTCGATGCAGCACCCCTCCCTGTCGCAGGACCTGATCTGGCGCCTCCAGGCCTTTGGATACCGCGCGGTCAATGCGCTCGTGCGGCTGATGCCGATCGAGACGGCGTCGGCTCTGGGCGGTTTCCTTCTGCGCAAGCTCGGCCCCCTGAGCGGGTCGCAAAAGGTGGTCGAGCGCAACCTGTCGCTGGCCTTCCCCGATCTTGATCCCCAGGCGCGGCGTGCGATCATCGACGCGCAGTGGGACAATCTGGGCCGCACCTTCTTTGAAATGCCGCATATGGCGCAACTGCGTCCCAGTCTTGGGCGGGTGGAGGTGGTGGGCGCCGAACGCCTGCGCCAGATCCGGGATTCCGGCCGCCCGGTGGTCTTCATCTCCGGGCATTTCGCAAACTGGGAGATCATGCCCTGCGCCATTGTCGATGCGGGTCTGACCTGCGAGATGACCTATCGCGCGGCCAATAATCCCTATGTGGACGCCCTGATCCGCGATGCGCGCGCCCGCTATGGCGTGAAGCTGTTCGCGCCCAAGGGCTCCGACGGCAGCCGCGAACTCTTGCAGGCCATGAAACAGGGCGCATCAGTGGCCCTGATGAATGATCAGAAGTTCAATGGCGGGGTCGCGGCGCCCTTCATGGGCAAGCTGGCCCATACGGCTGCGGCGCCCAGTCGTCTGGCCATGCGGTTCGACACTGTCCTCCAGCCCATGTCGGTGGAGCGTCTGCCCAATTGCCGCTTCCGCGTTGTGGTGCATGAGCCGATCCAACTGGACAAGACCGGATCGCGCGCCGCCGACCTGGAGGCCGGCGTGGTTCGCGTCAACCAGTTTGTCGAGACCATCCTTCGCCAGCATCCGGCCCAGTGGTTCTGGGTGCATCGGCGGTGGTCGAACGAGGCCTATGCCAGTCTGGAGACGCCAAAAGGCGCGCAGGCCGGGACATAATTCGCACTTCTACCCAATCCTGGGTGCGACAGACGGCAACCTATGGCCGAAAATAGACCCTTCGCAGTTTCGCCCTATTGTTCAGGGCGGCTGTCGGGAGGGGCGGCCGGCAATGTTGGAATTTCTCATCTTTTTTGTGAGCTTTGGGGCCTGGTTCTATATTCAGTCGTCCCTCTGGGAGTCGTTGTTTCACCAGTATCTTCTGGATCTCAGCCCGCGTGACCGGGCCTGTCTGTTTCGCATTCGCAAATGGGCGCCAGCCATCTGGAACATCCATTATGACCATAACGTGCTGCACCATCACCGCACCTACAGGTCGTCCTATGTGCAGCAATTCGCCAGCGCGCGGGAGGAGGCGCGGCTAAGGGCGGTGCTGGTCAAACAGTTCGACGCCGCGACGGTTCGCGAAATGACCACGTCGCGCTATGGCGCCACCTTCACCCGGGCGGGTCACATACCCTTCGCCATACCGATCATACTCAATCTGGGCTGGCTGGCCGTGGTCCATGGCCCGGTGCAGATCGCCGCGGTCCTGTGCGCCGATTTGATCTTCGCCACGCCGTTCTTCATCTTCTCAAAATGGGTGCATCCCTATATGCACGCCCGCTTTGACGAGGCGGCCCTGACGGCGCCGGTCCCTCTGCGCTGGGTCGTGACATCGCCCTATGCGGTGGCGGTGCGCATCTCGCACTATGTTCACCATTGCGACCCGACGCGGAATTATAATCTGCAGTATTTTGCAGACCTGATCCGGGGAAAATGGCGCGCGCCCACGGGGGCGGAGTGGTCGGACATGGTGGCCCAGGGGGTTATTCTACCCCGGCATCGCACAGCTTTGGAGGGACGGCGGTTTTTGCTGCACCCGTTCTGACCGTCGGACTCAGCCGCCGTGGGCAACGCTCATGAAGACCGCCAGACCGACAATGTCGCACATCAGCGCCGGCACGAGGAAGATCCAGCCCCAACGCCTGGCGCCCATCAGATAGAGGCCGCAGGCTGCGAGCGGCCCCAGGATGCAGGCCAGCGGCCAGCCTGACCCCATGGTGAACAGCACGAACTGCTGCGCCTTGTCTGAAACCTCGAAGGTCAGCATGCCCATGACGCCCGCCATGGCGGCCAGCGGCAGGCTCAGAAGGCAGATGGCGGAGCCGAGCACCATCCGGACAGGGAAGGTCGGTTCCGACCGGGAGACGCTGAGTCCGGACATGGGCGAGGGCCTTCTCGTCAAGCCTTGGCAAGCCGGTGTCGACTTACTGTCACAAGGTTCAACGTGGCGGGCGCGGCAATCCAGCAATTGTTAGGAAATGGGGCGAATGGGCCCGTTCATGCCGCCAAAATCGCCTCGGCGACCGCCACGATCCTCTCAGCCTGCACAAGATGTAGGCGTTCGGCCATTTTTCCGTCGACCCGGATGGCGCCCTTGCCCGCATTGTCGGGCAGGGCGAAGGCCGCAATAACGGCGCGGGCGAAATTGACCTCGTCCGGCGTCGGGGCGAAGACGCGGTTGGCGATCTCGACCTGATTGGGGTGAATCAGGGTCTTGCCGTCAAAGCCGAACTCCAGCCCCTGACGGCATTGCCTTTCCAGACCGTCCGGATCGTCCAGGCCGTTGAACACGCCGTCCAGTATGCTCAGCCCATGGATCCTTGCGGCGGCGACGCTGAGCGACAGGGGCGCCCACAGGGCTTCGCGCGTGGTGGTCAGGCGCGCGCCGGTCTCCTTCACCAGATCATTGGCGCCCATGACCCAGGCGGTGAGGCGCGAGGTGCGGCTGGCCGCGGCGGTCGATTCCAGATGGAACAGGACCCGGCAGGTCTCGATCATGGCCCACAGTTTCGTGTGGCCGGGCGCGTGGTCAAGGCGGGCGTCGTAGCGCGCCACATCGCCCGCATCATTGACCTTGGGCGCGAGCACGGCGTCGGGGCCGACCGAGGCGGCGGCGGCCAGATCCGCTTCCCCCCAGGGCGTGTCCAGCCCGTTGACGCGGATGATCACCTCGCGTCGGCCAAAGCCGCCGGCTTTCACCGCCGCCACCGCCTGCTCGCGCGCCATGTCCTTGGCGTCGGGTGCAACAGCGTCTTCCAGATCCAGGATCACGGCGTCGCAGGGCAGGTTGCGCGCCTTGTCGATGGCCTTCTGGTTGGAGGCGGGCATGTAGAGCACGCTGCGGCGGGGGCGAAGCGTCATGGGCGGGGTCTCCTGATCGATCTCTCAACTCAGCCTATACACGCGCTCCACCTCGTATTGCGAGCCGTCCGGTCCGCTCCAACTGGAATAGAGCGCAAAGTGATCTGCGCGCCACGCCGGGGATTGCAGCAGATTATGGCCCATGATCCAGGCCGCCACGCGTTGGGGCGGGGTGCGACGCAGATAGGCGAGCGTCAGGTGGGGCCGGAATTTGCGGGGCTCAGGCGCCAGTCCCACCTTTCGCGCCGCCGCCTCGCAGCGCGCGGCCAGTTGGCTCAGGGCGGGCGAGGGCTCGACGCCCGCCCAGACGCACGACATGTCGTCGCCCTCGCCATAGGCGCCCACTCCGTTCAGGCGGAGATCAAAGGCCGGTTGGGAAAGGGCGGACAGGGCCAGATCAATATCGGCCGCCGTGGTTTCCTGCACCTTGCCGAAAAAGCGCAGGGTGATGTGCAGATTGTCGATCTGGCTCCAGCGCGCGCGCGGCAGGCCTTGCTGGCGGCGTTGCAGGGCAAGACCGATCTCGTCCGGTATGGGCAGGGCGGCGAACAGGCGGATCATGGCATGCGGCCCAGATAATGATGTGGCCCGGACAAAAAAGGGGCCGGAAGCGTCAGCCCCCGGCCCCTGAATAGGACGTGATCAGCCCTTAGCGGCGGTTGCCGCCCATCAGGCTCATCAGGAACTGGAACAGGTTGATGAAGTCCAGATAAAGGGTCAGGGCGCCGTAATTGGTGGCCACGCTCATGGCCGCAGAATCGCCGCCCAGATGATAATAGGTCATCTTCAGGCGCTGGGTGTCCCACGCCGTCAGACCCGCAAAGACCAGCACGCCCAGCACCGACACGATCCAGCTGATCATGGAGGAATGCATGAACATGTTGACGATGGAGGCGATGATCAGCCCCCACATGCCCATGATCAGGAACGCGCCGAACGCGCTCAGATCGCGCTTGGTGGTGTAACCCACCAGGCTCAGGCCCCCAAAGGCGGCGGCGGTGATGAAGAAGACCTGAGCCACAGAGCCCAGCTCATAGATCACGAACCAGACCGACAGGCTGGCGCCCAGCAGCGAGACGATGGACCAGTAGAGCAGGCCCGCGCTGCGCGGCGTCGGATTCTTCATCAGAAAGGCGGCGCCGAGAATGATGACCAGCGGGGCGAACCGGATGGCCACGCCCAGACCGGTCAGTCCGACAATCTGGCCGCCCGACATCTGGTAAAAGACCTGGGCCAGCGGCGTATAGGCGAAGGCGTAGGCCAGGGCGCCGGACCAGACCAGGCCCAGGGCCAGCTTGTTATAAACGCCCAGCATGAAGGCGCGCAGGCCAGCATCGACCGACATGTCGGCGACAACGGCAGGGCGCGCATAGCGGCGATCGAAATCGCTCATGGCGATAAGTTCCTTCAGTTGAGCCCCTTGCGGGCTTCCTCTCTAATATCGCCCCGCAGCCCTTCGCCCGCAAGGGGGGTGTCGGGTCTGGATACGTAACTCTGACGTGTTCGGGTCAATTGGACCAGGCGACCTATTTGCGCTTGAGCGAATAGCCGCGCATCTGCACCCGTTCCGGCTTGGGGATGCGAGTCGCCGTCATCCGAACGGAAGAGTCGGGCTCATCGGGGGCGCCCTGTTCAAAGGTGGCCGTGATGGGGCGGAAGAACTGCACCAGGGCCATCTTGGCCTGTCGTCGGATAAAGTCTGCATCGATGGTGATTGTGTCTTCCGCTTCGCGCGGACGACGCGACGTATGGGCCATGCCTCATTCGCCTCTTTTCAAGAGTGTGATTGTGAACACCTGCGCCTCTTTAAGCACGAAAAGAACGCAGCACACAACGTCAACAATCCAGAGCATTGTTTCAAGCGCCTTCATGCCCAGAATGACCCATGGCGGCGCCAATTTGTGAATCTCGCAAATATCGATCGCAAAACTCAGAATGACGGCGGCCAGGCCGATCGCCAGAAATACGCATACGGCCACGATAATTTGAATGACGAGGCCGATGGCGACGCCCAGAGATCGGGTAGCGCGTATTTCGGGCATTGACGACTCTTTCGTGGATTTTACGCCACCCAAAGATGCATGTTGAGGTTGTTTTCGCGCGCCCGCAAGCGCTGTGACGGGCAAGGGCTGAGTTCATCGGCTAAAACCCGCCAGATCGCCGCCTCGCCTCTCGACGCTGTCGTCCTGCGGTCCTAAGACTGGGGCATGACAGTCTCGCTCGATCATCTGCGTCAGATCGCCGTCCAGATGCTGGAAGGTTCGCCCCATGCCCGTGCGCTGGGGATTGAAGGCGTGTCCCTGGACCCTTCAGAGGCCCTGACAAAGATCCGTTTCCAGCCCGAGCTTGTGGGCGATCCGGATACGGGCGTGATCGCCGGCGGGGTGGTGACAGCGCTTCTGGATCACACCATGGGGCAGGCGGCCATGGCGTCCATGACGGTCTATTCCTCCATCGCGACCCTGGACCTGCGGATCGACTATATGCGCCCGGCGGAGCCCGGACACGACATCTTCTGTCGCGCCCATTGCTACAAGATGACCCGTACGGTCGCCTTTGTGCGGGCTCAGGCCTATGACCGCGACATCAATGATCCGGTCGCCACGGCCCAGGCCGCCTTCATGCTGGCGGCCAATGCCGGGCGGCCCTTTGGCGCCAACCTGTCCGCGCCCCGGTCGGGCGACGGCAAGGGCGGGGATGCGGCATGAGCAGCGAAGGCGACCTGTCCAACCAGCTCACCCTGTTGCTGAACCGCATTCCCTATGCCCGGTTTCTGGGCGTGCGCGCGGAACTGGCGGGCGATGAGATGACCGCCATCCTGCCTTTTGGCGATCACCTGATTGGCAATCCGACTCTGCCCGCCATTCATGGAGGCGTCATTGGCGCCTTCATGGAGATGACGGCCGTGGCCCAGCTTTCGGTGGCGCAGGGACTGGCGCGCCAACCGCGCACCATCGACATCACGATCGAGTATCTGCGTTCGGGACGCCCGCGCGACACCTACGCCCGCGCCACCATCAAGAAGGCGGGCCGACGCATCGCCAATGTGCAGGTCGAGGCGTGGCAGGACACCCGCTCCGCCCCCATCGCCGCCCTGCACGGCCATTTTCTGGTGGCCGCGCAGGACGAGGATGTCGGCTGAAGCGGGCGCCTCAAGCCTTTTCCGACGACATGGCCACCGGCTCGTCGCAGAAATGGCTCTAGATGCCCGCATACCATTCATAGCCGCGATCGGGCCAATAGCCGCCCTTGCCGCCATGCAGCTTGTCGAGCGAAGCCACCGCCTCGATCCGCTCGATATATTTGGCCTGCTTGTAGCCCAGGTGCCGCTCGACCCGCAGGCGCAGGGGCGCGCCATGCGGCACACCCAGAGGCTGGCCGTTCATCTCATAGGCCAGAAGACTCTGAGGATGGAAAACATCGGCCAGGGCGATGCTTTCATAATAGCGGCTCGCCTCATGATCGGGAGAATCGGCGCTCCCGCCCAGCGTATCCATGCAGTGGAACACCAGATATTTTGCGTCCGGCTTCAAACCCGCTTCGCGGATCAGGTCGGCCAGAGGCGCCCCCGTCCATTTGCCGATGCAGCTCCAGCCCTCCACGCAGTCGTGGCGGGTGATCTGGGTGCGGGCGGGACGGGCGCGCAAATCCGCCAGGCTGAGCGTCATGGGGTGCGCCACCAGCCCGTCGATCTTCAGCCGCCAGTCCTGAAAACCATTGGCGACATGGGTCAGATAGGCCTCGTCCTGGGGATCGGTCGAGCCATTGGCCTTGAAGACAGGCGAGATGTCCCGCTCTGCATATTCCGGCGCCAACTGGCCCGGCGACAGAATGAGCCGTTGAGCGCGACGGGTCAGGCCTTCGGCAGATTCCAGCGCTTTCAGCACGGTGGGCGAGTTGGTGATCTGCTCGCAGCCGGACAGGGCTATGGCGCCCAGACTGGCCAGAGCGCCTTTCAGCCAGCCGCGACGATGGGATGTGTGATCGGCCGCGCTCATTGATCCGCCTCCGAAACCTTGGCGGGTTTGTGGGCTTGAGGCACCCTGTACCAGCCGGTCAGGATGGAGCCGATCTCGTTCAGCGGACCGGCCAGAACCATCTCCACCATGTGGATGATGAAGAAGGCGACCAGCGACCAGGCGAAGATGAAATGGATGGTGCGCGCGGTCTGACGTCCGCCAAACGCCCATGGCAGGACAGGAAGGGCGGCGTCCATGCCAGGGCTCATGGTCAGTCCCGTCAGCACCATGCCGGGAACCAGAACCACGATCACCGCCAGATAGGCCAGCTTTTGCAGGACATTGTAGCGCGTCGCCTCCCAGCCGACGGGATGGCGCAGCAACAGATGGTCGATCACAGAGCGTGGAATGGCGGCGAGATCCGCCCGCGTCGGCCATAAATCGTTCTGGATATGCCGCTTCCAGGTGTTCCAGGCCAGATAGGCCGCGCCATTGATCACCAGCAGCCAGGCGAAGAAGAAGTGCCAGCGTCTGGCGGTCGCCAGATCACGATAGACAGGCAGGGTCAGCCAGCGCGGCCAGGTGCGGTTCTGCGGCTGGCCCATGGCGTCATTGGATACGCCCAGAAGCCCGGTCGTGATGAAGCGATGCCCGCCGATGGTGGTGGCCCCGATCAGACGATCATCGGCTGTGCGCAGGGCGCTGATCTGCAGCACGGGCTGGTCCCAGCGCACGGCCTGCCCCACGAACAGGGCGGGCTCGGCCATGAAGATGTTCAGCCCGCTGAGCAGCAGAACCAGAAGGCTGAGCGCATTGAAGGCGTGGGTGATGCGGGTGAGGAGGGTGTGCCGGTAGATTTTCAACGGCGGTGCACCCGGGTCAGAGGTCGACATCATCGCCTCTGGCCGATCTAGGTCGGTCATGCCTGTTTGTCTCCAGCCCCCCGGCTGCCGTGAAAATGCACCAAATGGGGCGGGTCGCCAAGACCCCGCCTTGTTAAGGGTGATCACAGTCCTGCTATCTGAGCTCAGAAAGCTCCCGGATCGAACAGCTTTTAGCCGGGTCCTAAGCCAATCCCTCTGGCGACGTCCCGGCCTGTCTGGCGGCGGCCTCCTCTGCGGCGCGGCGCGCCCGGCCTCTGGCCTGAGCCCGCCGCACATAGAGAAACGACCACAGCACCAACAGGCCCATGCAGCCGTATCCCACCGGCGGTCCGTACAGAAGATAGTCATGCACGGACAGCTTCATGACCAGAAAGGCCGCCAGACCCGCTTCGGCGATCAGGCCGAAGCCCCAGACGAAGCTCATGGTGCGCATCACCGCCTTCAGCCGCTGATCATCGGCGCGCGCCTGCAGCGCCTTCAGGTTCTCGTGCTGCCTTGGGTCGCGCTTCATGCTGGCGACGGACAGCTCATAGATCAGCGGGCGGCCGATCAGGGCCGATATCACGAACACCAGTCCGATCACCACGGTGACGAGCTTCTCGCGCAACTGAAGCAGACGCGCCGAGCCTCCGCCCAGATACATGAGGAGAGACAGAACGATGCCGGTCAGGACCAGCGCCGATATGGCGTCGATCCGTCGATGGCGGGCGAACTCGATCAGGCTCCACACAATCGGCGGCCCGGACGAGGCCAACAAGGCGCCCACCTCGCCCAACCGCGCGACCGTTTGGTCATAGATCAACAGGGGCAGCAGGAAATTGACCACAAGCTCGACGCCGATGGGCAGGCCACGCTGCACCAGGGCGCTCGCCGTCTTGCCGACATTCGCCATGCGCCACCCCTTTCAACCTCGCTGCCTTGTCACACCCCTGTTGGCTAGAGCCAGGCGTCGGCGGCGTCAAATTAAGGAATGGACAGAACGCCTCGCCAGCGGTCCCGGGACGTGACGGGCAAAACCGAAGGACTGACCGACGGCGCAATGGCGCGCTTCCCCTTCGCCAATCCGACTAGGGCGCGCCCGGCTTGGCGATCAGATCGGCCAGTTGTGCGAACTGCTCGGGCCAGGCGCCAGTGCTTCCCGATGCGATAGCATCGTCGAGCGCGGTCTTCGAGGGATAGAGGTCATGCACGACGACCGCTGTCGCGCCTGAGTTTTCCTCAAAGGTCACCGTCGTGACGGCCCCGTCCTGGTCCTCCTCATTGGTCCATACCAGGCGCAGGGGCGGCGTGACCTCGATATACCGACCGAAGAACGCCATGGGCTGGTCCAGTTCGGGGTGAGCGAACACATAACGGTAGGAACCGCCTGTGCGAGCCTCGGTCTCGCAGGACAGGAACGAGATCCCGAACGAGTCCGGCGTCCACCACCGCATGATCTGATCGGGCCGGGTCCAGGCTTCGAACTGCACGCGCGCCGGTGCATTGAAGGATCGCGTGGCGACCAGTTCAAGGTCTGACGTTCGCTCGACCCTTGTCAGGCTAACCATGGGGCTTTTCCTTTTGTTTCAGGTCGTCGACCATCTGCTCCAGGGCCTCGAAGCGGGCGTTCCAGTTCCGACGCCGCCCTTCGATCCAGGCCGCTTCTTCATCAAGCTGACGCCGACCCAGCTGGCAGATCCGCGCGCGCCCCACCTTCTGCGTCGCGACCAGCCCGGCCCGCTCCAGGACGCCGACGTGCTTCTTCATGCCGGTGAGCGTCATGTGGAAACTGTTGGCAAGCTCCGTGATCGAAGCTTCCGAACGCCCCAGCCGTTCCAGCACCCCGCGCCGGGTGGCGTCGGCGAGCGCGGCGAAGGTGGAGTCGAGCGTAGGCGAAGAAAGCTGAACCATATGGTTCAGTTTATAGCCGTGCGCCGGGCCGGTTTCAAGGGCTGTGCGCGCAAACCCGCCGCCGCGTCTTCCAATCGGCGCCCTGCCAAGGAAAACGGCCCCTCTCGACTTGTGTTCAGGGTTGGTTCAGGCGAAGCGCGGTAACTATATGCAAGCTTCATCCAGGATGCTGAGAGCCATGATCCGCGCCGCCGCCATGATCCGTCTTGCCACCCTGGCCATCGCCGCCGGGGCGGTGGTGCTGACGGCCGGCGTCTCGCGCGCCGAGCCCCAACAGCATCAGGACAGTCTGGGCGCCGACTGGCGCGATCAGCAGGACGAGGCGCGCCGCGCCGTGCGCGAAGGCCGCTATCTGCCGCTCGACCGGGTGATCGAGGCGATCCGGCGCAGCTCGCCCGGTCGGCAACTGGACTCCGGCATTGAAAATGAACCCAATGGCCGCGCCGTCTATCGCGTGCGCTGGGCGGCGGCGGACGGACGACGCATCGACTATATTGTCGACGTCGTCACAGGCCGCATATTGCGCGCCGAGGGCCGCTGAGCTTTTGCAGATCACCGCGCCCCCCGTCGGCGCCCGAGGACCAAGATGCGTATTCTGCTCGTCGAAGATGAACCCGACATAGCGCGCCAGCTCAAGGCCGCCCTGATGGATGCGGGCTATGTGGTGGACCATGCTCCGGACGGGGAGGAGGGGCAGTTTCTGGGCGAAACCGAGCCCTATGACGCCGTGGTTCTGGACCTTGGCCTGCCCAAGGTGGACGGGGTGTCGGTGCTGGAGCGCTGGCGCCGGGCGGGCCTGGCCACCCCGGTCCTGATCCTGACGGCGCGAGCGAACTGGTCAGACAAGGTGACCGGTTTTGACGCCGGCGCCGACGATTATCTGACCAAGCCGTTCCACACCGAGGAGCTTCTGGCCCGTCTGCGCGCTCTGTTGCGTCGCGCCGCCGGTCACGCCCAGCCGCAGCTGTCCTGCGGCGACCTGCGGCTGGATCCCCGCGCAGCGCGCGCCTCGGTGAACGGAGAGCCTTTGCGCCTGACCTCGCTCGAATACCGGCTGCTGCATTACATGATCATGCATCATGAGCGGGTGATCAGCCGGACCGAGCTGGTGGAGCACCTGTATGATCAGGACTTTGATCGCGACTCCAACACCATCGAGGTGTTCATCGGGCGGCTGCGCAAGAAGATCGGGTCTGACCGGATCGAGACGGTGCGGGGTCTGGGCTATCGCCTGATCCCGGTCGGCGAGGATCGGTGAACCCAAGCCCGCCCCCCCAGGACCAGGTGCGCAGGGCGTCTGGCGCGGCCCTGGCCGGTCGATCGCTCGTGCGCCGTCTGGTTCTGCTGGCGGCGGTCTGGTGCGTGGCCCTGCTGGCGGGGGCGGGCGTGCTGCTGACCGCGAATTTCCACGCCGCAGCCCTCCAGAGGTTTGATCAGGGCCTGTCGGAGGACGCCGACGATCTCTATGCGGGCGCCGCGGTCGGTCCCGGCGGCGAGGTCTTTGCGCCCGCCATCACCGATGCGCGCGCCACGCGGGTCTATTCCGGAAAGTACTGGGAAATCGCCGAGCGCCGCGCCGACGGCAAGTTGCACAGTCTGGAACGCTCGCGCTCCATGTGGGACGCCGACGATCTGCCCGCCAGCGCCGATGTGATCGAGCAGCTGACCCGCAAGCCCAACAATCCGGTCCATTTTGACGGGCCGGGGCCGCATCATCAGCGTCTGCGCATCACCGCCATGCAGCGTCTTCTGCCCCGCCGCGCAACGCCGATCGTCTTCCTGACCGCCGAAGACCGGGGTCCGATTGATGACGATGTGCAGCGGTTCAGCCTGATGACGGCCCTGGCGCTTGTGGTGCTGGGCCTGGGCCTCGTGGCGGCGGTGGTCATACAGGTGCGGGTCGGGCTGTCGCCGCTGTTCGCCATGCGGCGCGATCTGGCCGAGGTGCGCAAGGGCAAGGTCGAGGGGCTGACGGGCGCCTATCCGACCGAGCTTCAGCCCCTGGCCGACGAGCTCAATGCGCTGGTGGAGCACAACCGCGAAGTGGTGGAGCGCCAGCGCACCCATGTGGGCAATCTGGCCCATGCGCTGAAGACGCCGCTGTCGGCCATGCTGATGGAGGCGCAGGCCCAGCCCGGCCCCCTGGCGGAGGTGGTCGAACGACAGGCGGACCTGATGCGAAACCACGTGGAGCACCATCTGCGCCGCGCCCGCGCCGCCGCCCGCAGCCAGACCCTGGGCGAGCGAACCCCGGTGGCGCCGGCGATGGAGGAGCTGACCCGGCTACTGGAAAAGGTCTATCGCAACAAGGATCTGGATGTGGACCCCGGCGATCCGTCCCTGATCTTTGCCGGCGAGCGGCAGGACCTTTTGGAGATCGTCGGCAATGTGCTGGAAAACGCCTGCAAATGGGCGCGCAGCGAGGTCCTGGCCCATGTGGAGGCGCTGGACGCGCGCCGCCTGCGGGTGACCATCGAAGATGACGGTCCAGGCCTTCCTGCGGACAAGCGCGAGGAGGTCCTGCGTCGCGGCGCCCGGCTGGATGAGAGTGCGCCTGGAACCGGGCTTGGCCTGGCCATTGTTGACGACCTGTCGCGCGCCTATGGCGGGGACCTGCGACTGGGCGTGAGCGAACGCGGCGGACTGAAGGTGGAGATCGACCTGCCCCGCGCAGACAACTGAACGGTCTGTCGGTCGTGATGATGATCGGCGGGTCGAAGCGTGACTTGAAGTCACAAACATGTGCATTCGCGAAGCATTAACCCCAATGCGGCAGAGTGGGATCTGACGAGATCACAGGCCTGTCGTGGGCGGGGAGCAGCTTTTTTCATGGCGCAACTGCAGGAATCCAAGCTGGCAGTTGTTCGACAACTGATCGAGCGGGCGTCCGACGCCGTGGTGCGCAGTCTTGAGCAGGCTCTGGCCGGAGGCGGCAACTATAACGACGCCAGCGAGGTCCTGTTCGAAATTGTGGCTGCAGAGCGCAAGGTGCGTCGCGCTCAGGGCGTTGTCTTCGCACCGGTCATTGCGCCGTTTCAGCGCAAGGAACGTTTGCTGCCGACCCTGCAATATCCGACGGACCTGTTGAAGTGTCTCTGGCGTGAACTGCGCCAGACCGATGCTGAACTGATGGAGCGGGTGGTCTCGGCCGCGACGAATCCCCATTCTGACGAACCCTCGCCATTGCTGGACGAGACGTGCGAACTGGCCGCCAGCCGACTGCTGGACGGCGCTGCGCCCATCACCGCAGGTCGGGTTGCGACCCTGCCCGGCGGGGTCGAACAGCTGGCCCAGCTTCTGCGACTGGCGCCGATCCTGCGCACGATCATTCCGCGCCTGGACAACTGGTTGCGCAATCTCAACGGCGATAATGTCGCCTCCGTCCGGCTGGCTTTCCGAGACGCCGCGGAAATCTGCGACGATGGCGGACTGTTGATGATGGAGATCCTCAGCGCCCAGATTCAGGAACCGTGGCAGGTGATCCGCCTGATCTCGGCGGTCATGGACCGGCCGAGCGATTCCTATCTGGCGGTGTCGGAACTGGCGGTCTTTGGCATGCGGGTGCTGGCCGATATAGACATGCGCATAGAGGCGGTGAAACGCTTTGATCCCTCCGGCGGGGCCGAAGCCGGTCGCGCCGCCGCCGCATCGATCACGGTGACGGTGCACGAGATCAGCGAGTTCGAGCAATGGATCACCATGAGCCGCGAGACCGGCTGGGGCAAGCGCCTGTTCGAGCAGAAGCGCAATCTGGCCACCGCCATCGAGGCCCGACTGAAGGAGGCTGACGCCGCCGTGGGCGCCGCCCTGCCGGTCGCGTCCAAGCCGTTCGGAGCCAAGTCGCGCCGCGCCCCGGCCAAGTTGACCGATGACCCGTCGCCCATGGCGACCCAGAAGGCCCTGGGACTGCTGCACTTCATGGAAGGCGTGCGCTCCAGCGCGCCCATGGGCGGTTTCGGCTCGTTCCGCGCCAAGGTGATCGAGGCGCTGGACGAGCGACTGGACTATTATACGGAAGACCTGATCGACCGTCTGGCCACAGACGCCGGACGCCGCGACGGGCCGCCGACCGCCCGCGTCCTGGCCTTTCTGGACATCGCCGCCCAGTTCATCGGTCTGGTGCGCGACCCCAAGGCGGCGGAAATCATTCGTCGCCGTTCCGCTTCCGCCACAGCCGCCTGATCGCGAAGGCGCAGCTTTAGCCGCCGTCCGGTCTTCATCAGGGGTCCAGCAGGCCAGACAGCTTGCAGGCGTGCAGATTGGCGCAGTTCAGCCAGAATGGCGATGACGCGCGGCGGGCGGCGGAGCGTCCTGCGCGGCCCGGGCCTCCGCGACCGTGTTCACCACGGCGGCCAGCAATTCCGGCGCGCGGATCGGCTTGGAAATATGGCCGTCGGCGCCCGCCTCGGCCGTGGCTTTCACATGTTCGGGCATGGCGTTGGCGGTGAGGGCCAGGATGGGGGTGCGAAGCCGCCCTGATTCCGCCTCCCGGGCCCGGATGGCGCGAATGGCGGACAGTCCGTCCATCACCGGCATCTGCAGGTCCATCAGCACAATATCGAAGGCGCCGGTCTCCCACTGGCGCACCGCCGCCGCGCCGTCATCGACAGAGGTCAGGTCAACCTCGATCGCGTCGAGCACCAGCTCCACCACCCGGCGGTTGACCGGATGATCTTCAGCCAGCAGGATCCTGAGCGGACGCTGCGGCGCGTCGTCGGCGGGGGGCGCCGCAGCCGGTCCCTCCATCTGCTCGACGGGCATGGCGAGTTCAAGATCAAGTTCGAGGGTGAAGACAGCCCCGCCGCCAGGACCGGGCTCGGCGTCCAGCGAACCGCACATGCGTTCCGCCAGAGTCCGGGATATGGCCAGACCCAGACCGGAGCCGCCGAATTTGCGGGTGACTGAACCGTCCGCCTGCTCGAAACGCTCGAACAGCCGGTGCTTGTCCGCCGCCTTGAAGCCGATGCCGGTGTCGCTGATCCTGAATTGCAGGCGCTGGCGACCCGGATCTGCGCCGGGCGTGGCGCTGACCTCCAGCCGCACCTCGCCGTCACTGGTGAATTTCACCGCATTGGATAACAGGTTGGACAAGATCTGACGAAGGCGCGAGGCGTCGCCCAGATAGATGTTGTGGGCGCCGAGCCCGGATTCGAACACAAAGCCCACGCCCTTTTCCCGCGCCGGCGGCTCGAACAGGGCGGCCAGGCCGGCCAGCAGGGACAATAGATCAAACGGCTCGATCTGGAGGTCCATGCGCCCGGACTCGACCCGGGCCAGGTCCAGCACGTCCGACAGGAGCCGCTCCAGCGCGACCGCCGAGGTCTCGATCAGCCCCACCATTTCCTGTTGCGGCCGAGACAGCCGGGTGGCCGCCAATGCGCCGGCGACCCCGAGAATCCCGTTGAGGGGCGTGCGAATCTCGTGGCTCATATTGGCCAGAAATTCGGTCTTGGCCCGGTTGGCGGTTTCAGCCTGATCGCGCGCATCGGCCATGGCGGCGGCGTCGCGCTTTTGCTCGGTCACGTCCTTCAGGACTCCCAGCAATCGGGTGGGTCGGCCGGACCGGTCACTGAAAATCTTGCTCGTCGAGGTGACCCATCTCACGCCGCTGTCGGTTTCGATGCGATATTCGGTGTCCAGCTGCCCGCGCTGGTCGGCGTGGCACAGGCGCCATTCCGCCATGACCCGGCCGCGGTCGTCAGGATGGATCCCGACCAGCATATCCTGCGGACCGCGCACCAGCGTCGGCATCTGATGGCTCAGCAGGGCCGTCGATCCCATATGGTAGAAGACGCCCGTACGAATATCGCAGTCGAACACCAGCTGGTTGGCGATGTCGACGGCCAGCTTCAGTCTTTCCTCCGACCGCTCGGTTTCGCGCAGGGACGTCATCAGGTCCGTGACGTCGTGGGTCATGACGAGGATGCCGTCGACCTCGCCCTCGGCGCCGCGCCAGGGAACAAGCTCCAGCCGGATGCAGATCTCGGCGCCGTCAAAGCGCTGGGTGCGGATGGCGTCGCCGCGAATGGGCGCGCCAGACAGGCATTGGCTCAGGGCGTCGGGCCAGCGTCGGACCAGATCGGGAAAGGTTTCGTCCAGCAGGCGGTTGCTGAGGTCGGTGTCGCCCATGCCCATTTCGGCGCGAAATCGCGGATTGACCCGCACATAGCGCATATTCCGGTCCACAAGGGCCAGGGCGACGGGCGCATGGTCCATGAGGGTGGACAACAGGGTGTCGGCGGTGGCCCGAACACGTTGGGCCTGTGTCAGGCGCGCCATGTCCCGGCGACGCTCGCACTGGGCCGCGACAGCGCAGGCCAGGTCCGCCAGACTGTCCTTCAGCCCGGCGTCGAAGGTCTGGGGCGTGTCGAATGCGGCGCAGACGACGCCGATGCACAAACCGTCAGACAGGATGATCGGGGCGCCGATATAGGCCGCATGGAGGGGATTATAGGCCGGCAGGGTGGTGTCGGCGAAGCGGGGGTCGTCAGCCAGATCAGCGACGCACATCACCGCGTGCGACTCGATGGCGTGGTGGCAGAAGGTTTCCCGATGCAGGACGCGTCCGTCGGCCCCGGCGGCGCCCTTCAGCCACACGGCTTCGGCGTCCAGCAGGGTCACAAAGGCGCGGGGGGAGCCGGCCAGTCTTTGGGCTATGCGTGCGATGGGATCGAAAACGCCGTCAGAGTTCGGCGACGCCAGATCCATCTCCGACAGGGCGATCTGGCGCAATCGACCTCTATCGCCCGCGGGGTTGCAGCTGACCATTTCACCATCCCTATTCCGGTGAAGCATGGCTGATATTCGTTAATCCGGCGTGTTCGCATGAAGTCGGCCTGAAGTCAGGCTGCTCTACTTCAGCAACTTCAGTTCCTTCAGACGCTCATTCAGGTAGTCGTTGCTGGTGATTGCCGTGGGGTAACGATCGGAGCGATCCGAATAAATGCAATTGGGCAGGGTTTTTATCAGGTAGTTCGGCGAAAAATGCAGGAAGAACGGCATCGAATATCTTGAATAGCCTCGCCGCTCCGGCGCCGGATTGACGACCCGGTGCGAGGTCGAGGGCAGGACGTGATTGGTCAGGCGTTGCAGCATGTCGCCGATATTGCAGACCAGCGCGCCCTTGGGCGGACGGATGTCGAGCCACTGACCGTCGCGGTCCAGCACCTGCAATCCCGCCTCTTCGGCGCCGAGCAGCAGGGTGATGACATTGATATCCTCATGCGCGCCCGCCCGGATGCCGGACGCTTCGGCGGGAACAGGGGGATAGTGCAGCAGGCGCAAGATGCTGTTGCCGTCGGCGACCGGGGCGTCGAAATAGTCGGTCGGCAGGTCCAGATGGCGGGCGACCGCGCGCAGGATCCGCTTGCCCATCTCGTCGAGCGCATTGAACAGCCCGGCCACCTCGTCGCGAAAGGCGGGAACCTCTTCGGGCCACAGATTGGCGGGCATGACGGCGGCGTCGGGATGGCCGGGCGCCAGATCGCGGCCGACGTGCCAGAACTCCTTCAGGTCATGGTGGTTGGCGCCCTTGGCCGTCTCCACGCCAAAGGGCGTGTAGCCGCGCTGGCCCGCGCCGCCCTCCACCAGATAGCGACGCTTGACCGCCTCGGGCAGGGCGAAGAAGGCGCGCGCGGCCTCGTCGGCGCCGCTGACCAGATCGGGCGGCAGGTCGTGGTCGGACACCACCGCAAAGCCGTATCGTGCAAAGGCTGCGCCCAGCCTGTTGGAAAAGGCGTCGAAATCCCTGTCGTACAGGGTCAGGGATACGGGCTCGATGGTCATGTCGCGTCAGCCGCTTGCAGGTCGCGAGCTGATCAGTGCCCGCCCCCCGCCTGTATGGGACCGGTAGGCCTTGGCGCAAGCCAGATCGAGAAGGCGGCGAGCGCTGTGAAGCAGGACAGGGCCAGAAAGACCGAATTTGTGGCCAGCATGACCGATTGTTGCTGCACCAGACGGTCCAGATTGCCGAGCGCCTGGGCCGCGCTCAGGCCGCCGGCCTGCATCTGGCTCAAGGGGCCGTCGGCATGCATGCTGCCCGCCAGTTCGACCCGGGCGCGGCTGGTGGCGTTGGCCCAGCTTGTCGTGGTCATGGACACCGCAAAGGCGCCCGCCGTCGTGCGCAGGAAGTTCAACAGGCCCGACCCCGCCGCCGTCTGCTCCACCGGGATGGTGCCCAGCGCGATGCTGTTGAGCGCGATGAAGAAGAAGGGCATGCCCGCGCCCAGAACCAGCTGGGGCAGGCCTACCCCCATGAAGGTCACATCGGTCGTGTTCGTGGAGCGCCAGGCCAGCACGCCGGCAATGGTCAGCACGCCGAAGAACACCATGCGCCTTGGGTCGACATAGCGCGACATCATGGCGGCGATCGGCGAAAACGTCACGGCCAGCACGCCTTGGAAGGCCATGGCCCGCCCTGACCAGCCGGCATTATAGCCCATGCTGGTCTGGAGCCAGAGCGGCAGGAGCACGACCGAGGCGAAGAAGCACCCGAAGGTCAGGGCCATCACCCCGCTGCACGCGGCAAAGGCGCGATTGGCGAACAGGCGCAGATTGACGATGGGGTCCTCGATGGTCAGCTCCCAGATCAGGAAACTGACAAAGCCGATCGCGGCGATGACGGCCAGGATCACGATCAGGGGAGAATTGAACCAGTCCACCTCTTCGCCCTTGTCCAGCATGATCTGCAGTGCGCCGACCCACAGGACCAGAAGTCCCAGGCCGACAAAGTCGACCGGGCGGCGCACCAAAGGCTCGTCGCGACCAGCCAGCAGGCGGATGGCGCCGAACACGATCAGGGCTGCGACCGGCACATTGATGTAAAAGACCCAGGGCCAGCTCAGATTGTCGCAGATCTGACCGCCCAGCAGCGGCCCCACGATCGGCCCCGTCACCGCGGTCATCGACCAAAGCCCCATGGCCGCCGCCCGCTGATTGGGCGGGAAGATCCGCAGCATCAGGGTCTGGGACAGAGGCATCATCGGCCCGCCCGACAGCCCCTGCATGATGCGGAACACCACCAGCATGCCCAGAGACGGCGCAATGCCGCACAGGGCCGAACACAGGCCGAACGAGGCTACGGCGATGCAGAAGACGCGAATGGCGCCGAACCGCGCGGCCAGCCAGCCGGTCAGGGGCACGGTGATCGCCTCGGCCACCGAATAGGAGGTGATGACCCAAGTGCCCTCGCTGGGGGACACCGCCATGCCGCCGGCGATGTTGGGCACGGACACATTGGCGATGGTGGTGTCCAGGATCGCCATGAAATTGGCCAGCGCCAGCACCACGGCGGCGAGGATCAGGGCGGGACCGGCCAGAGGCTTCAGGTCCCTGATGTCAAAGATTCCACCCATGTTGCTGTCAGTTCTCGCTGGCGGTGTCGATGTCGGCCTTGACGGACAGGCCGACGCGCAGGGGATGGGCGGCCAGGTCCTTGGGGTCGATGGCGATGCGCACGGGCAGGCGTTGCACCACCTTGATCCAGTTGCCGGTCGCATTCTGGGCCGGGATCAGGGCGAAGGCCGAGCCAGTGCCGCCGCCCACGCCCACGACCTTGCCGTGGTACTTCACGCCTGATCCATAGAGATCTGCGGTCAGCTCCACCGCCTGACCGACATGGACCTTCTTGAGCTGCACCTCCTTGAAATTGGCGTCGACATAGGCCTGGTTCAGCGGCACGACCGTCATCAGGGGCGCGCCGACGGCGACCCTCTGGCCGATCTGCACATTGCGCCTGGCCACCAGTCCGTCAAAGGGCGCGCGCAGCTTGGTGCGGTCCAGATTGATGCGGGCCGTGTCCAGGGCGGCCTTGGCGGCGCGCACCTCGGGATTGTCGTCCACGCCGGCGCCTTCCGTCAGGGCGGCCTGGGCGGCGCTCTGGCTCTGAGACACCTTCACATCGGCGACCGCCTGGGCTTGCGCGGCCTCGGCGGCGGCGACGCTGGCCTCGGCGTTGCGCAGAGCGGTGCGGGCGTTGCTGAGTTCTTCACCGGACACGGCGCCGGACGCGCTCAGCGCTTCACGGCGTTGATAGTCAAGTTTCGCGCGGGCCAGATCGGCCTGTGCGACCATGGTCTGGGCCTTGGCGCGGGTCAGATCGGCGTTGCGCGCGGCGACCTGGGCGCCGGCGGCGTCGGTCGTGGCCAGGCTTTGACGCACGTGACGCACCGCCCGCGCATAGTCGGCTTCAGCCTGGGCCAGCGCCAGCTGCGCATCGGTCGGGTCGATCACCACCAGCACCTGTCCGGCCTTGACGGCCTGGGTGTCGGAGACCGGCGTTTCGAGCACCGCGCCGGAGACCTGAGGCGTGATCGACGCCAGATCGGCGCCGACATAGGCGTCGTCGGTCTCGACATGGTGGGAGCCGACCATCATCCACCAACCGGCATAGAGCACGGCGGCGACGGCGACGACGCCGCCCAGACCTGTGAACAGGCGTTGGCGCAGATTGGACTGGTCGGCATGGGCCGGCACGCCCGTGGATGTGGTTGAGGGTTCAGCAGCGGAAACGTTGGCCATGGGAAGGGCTTTCGGCGAAAATGGGGGAGGAGGGGCGGCGCGCCTGCGTCTTAACGACGGGCCAATTGGGCGGGTTGGGTTTCCATATATCCGCCGCCCAGCGCACGGATCAGGGAGACGTCATAGGTGAAGGCCAGACCTTCCAGATCGGCCACGGCGCGACGCTGCGCGATCAGGGCGTTTTCTGCGGTCAGGACGGAGATATAGGGCGACAGGCCGCCCTGGTAGCGGGCGAGGCTGATGCGATAGGCCTCTTCGGAATGGGCGAGCGCCTCGCGCGATTGCGCCAGTTGCTGATTGACCGTGCGGATTGACACCGCCGCGTCGGCCACATCCCGGAGCGCCAGGGTCAGGGTCTGATCATAGACGGCGACCGCCTCTTGATAGGCGCCGCCGGCGGCGGACAGATTGGCCATGGCGACGCCGCCATTGAAGATCGGCAGCTTGAGCGCCGGGCCGAACTGGCCGGTGCGGCTGGCCTTGTCGAACAGGGTCGACAGGCCCAGCGACTGATAGCCAAAGACCGCCGACAGGCTGACATCGGGATAGAAGTCCGCGCGCACCGCCTTGATATGTTTGGCCGCCGCCTCTGCGCGCAGGCGGGCGGCGACGATGTCGGGCCGCCGACCCAACAGATTGACGCTGAGGTTTTCCGGCAGGCCGAAGGGATGCAGGGCTGGCGCAGCGTCTGGCGGGACGATGGCCAGACCCTGATCCGGCCCGGCGCCGATCAGGGCGGCGATCTGGTTGCGGGCCAGGCCGATCTGGCGGTCAAGCTGGGTCACATCGGCCTTCGCCGCGGGCACGGCGGCGGCTTCAAGGCTGAACTCGCCGCGCGTCTCCAGACCATTGTCCAGACGTTGCGAGACCAGGGCCAGGGTTTTGCGGCGCACCTCCACGCTATCGAGGGCGGCCTTGCGGTCCGCGGTCAGCCGACGCAGATCGGCATAGGCGGCGGCGATGGCGGTGGACAGGGTCAGCCGCGCCTCGGCGGCGTCAGCGGCGGCGGCGCGGGCCTGCGTGCTGGCCGCCGCCAGATTGGCCCGGCTCTTGCCGAACAGGTCCAGATCATAGGCCAGATCGACATTGGCCACGCCCAGCGGATGAAAGCTGGAGGGCAGAAGCGGCTGGATGAAGGCGGGAAAGCCGTTGTTCTTGCTGGCCAGATACTCCTCGACAGCGCCGCCGCTGTTGAAGGAGGGCAGGGTGACCGAGCGCGCCTGACCCGCGGCGGCCTGGGCGATGCGCAGCCGGGCGGCGGCGTCGCGCAGGCTAGGCGCGCCCTTCAGACCCGCTTCGATCAGGGCGTTCAGGCTGGGATCATTATAGACGGTCCACCAGCCGTCGCCCGGCCAGTCGGCGCCCGGCGCGGCCAGCGCCACGTTGCTCTTCAGGGATTGCGGCGTGGCGGGCATGGGCAGGTCGCTCAGGCGCGGCGCGCAGGCGACCAGGCTCAGCGCGCCCAGGCTGATCGCACCCAGGCCGAGCGCGCCAACGGCGACGCGGGCAAGGCTCACGGACTTGGACCGGGCGCGACCCTGGCCGACGGGGAAAAGCTTCGACATTCAGGTCTCGCTATGGGGTATCGACAGGGGGAGGAAAAAACCGTACGGTACAGTACAGATTGTTGCGAGGGATTTGCGGCCTGAAGGCTGCCAAGTCAAGAGGGAAACCGTACGGTTCGGTCGGATATGGGTGTGAAGGCAGCCAATTGCAGCCGCGATCTTCGCCGAAAAGCGATTATCGCCGTCGCGCGGCGTATTTTTCTGGAAGAGGGCTATGGCGCGGCGTCCATGTCGTCCATCGCCGCCGCTGTGGGCGGATCCAAAGCGACGCTCTACGCCTATTTCCGCTCCAAGACCGAACTGTTCAGCGCCGTCATGGACGACATGACCGAGGAGATGGGCGCAGACAAGATCCTGCGCGCCGATGACGAACCGGACACCCGTCTGGCCCTGACCTGGGTCGCCCAAACGCTCCTGACCCTGATCTGCCGCCCCGAAGTGATGGACATACAGCGTCTGGTGATCGGCGAGGCCGGGCGCTTCCCCGAACTGGGCGAGGCCTTCTTCAATCGCGGTCCCCGGACCAAGATCGAGTGGCTGTCCGGTCTGATGCGCAAGATGATGGAGGATGGACGCCTGCGCCCGGACGACCCCCTGCGCGCGGCGGAGATGTTCTTTTCGATGTGTCGCTACCGGGTCTATCACTACCTGCTGTGGGGTCTGTCGCAGCAGCCCACCCCTGCCGATATCGCCGAAGACGCCGCCCGCGCGGTGCGCACATTCCTCGACGCCTATGATCCTGGGCTGGCCCCTGTCCGGTCCTGAGGGATCTGCGGCGCGAAAAGCGATACGGGCGGCGCCCTGGAATGCGAAAGGGGCGGACCGTCGAAACGATCCGCCCCACCCCCTCGCCCGGGCGTCGAAGGACCGTAAGGTCCGTCCCGACGCTGCGCAATTCACGCCCATCCGAGCAGCGCCTTGAAGCCTGGGCTTGGGCCTCCCGAGGCTGGCGCTGACCAGTCGATGCTCTGCGATCTGTCCCCCAACAGGTCGTGGCCTCGACAGCGCGTCCACTCATGCCTGTCCCGGCGGGTTCGTCAAACTGTCCAACCGTCGCATGAGATATTTTCGCTGCCCTTTGTAGCGTTCATGCAACAAAAGTGTTGGTTTTACCGTCTATCAGAACCCCCTATTGCGCTCGCAGCCTTGCGAGCTATGTGCTTTCGACGGCATGTGAGCGGCTCATCTCGCCCCGGTACAGGGCGGGCCGTGAACCTGCTCCGCGCAAGCTGAGCGATTCCTGCTGATTCTGGAGACTGTTGCGAGTGTCTGATTCCGGTTCTCCCCGCCCGCCCGCCCCTTCGGCTTCAGAGCGCCAGGCCCATATGGCGCCGCCCTGGCTTGGCCAGCGTCGCCAGAAGGGGACCGTGGGCTGGATCGTGCTTGGCGGCGCCGTGCTGCTGATCGGGGTCGGCGTGTGGTGGGTGGTCGGCCAGAGCAAGTCTTCGCCACCCGGCGGCGGGCCCGGGGGAGCGGGCGCGCCCGGCGCCATGTCCGGCGGCCGGCGCGGCGCAGGGGGCGGGCGCGGCGGCCCGCCTTCAGTGGTCAATACGGCCAAGGTCGAGACGGGCGACATGCCGGTGGTTCTGGCGGCGCTGGGCACGGTGACGCCGACCTCCACCGTGACGGTCAAGACCCAGCTGTCAGGCCAGTTGATGAGCGTGGGCTTCAAGGAAGGCCAGCTGGTCAGGAAGGGTCAGTTCCTGGCCCAGATCGATCCGCGTCCCTATGAGCAGGCCCTGGCCCAGGCCGAGGCGACCCTGGCCAAGGACCAGGCGCTTGTGACCAACGCCCAGCTTGACCTGAAGCGCTACCAGACCCTGTTTTCGCAGGATTCCGTCTCCCGACAGCAGCTCGACACCCAGACCTCGCTGGTTCGCCAGCTGGAGGCTCAGCTGAAATCGGATCAGGCCGCGATCGGCGCCCAGAAGCTGAACCTGACCTATGCCCATATCACGGCGCCGGTCTCGGGCCGGGTCGGGCTGCGCCAGGTGGATGCCGGCAACTATGTCACGCCCGGCGACGCCAACGGCATTGTGACCATTGCCGAGGTGGCGCCCATCGACGTGGCCTTCACCCTGCCGGAAGACAGCCTGCCCCAGGTGAACAAGGCGCTTCATGCGGGCGCCAGGCTGGGCGTGGAGGTCTATGACCGGGCGCAAACGACCGTGCTGGCCCATGGCGAACTGTCCACGCTCGACAATCTGATCGATACGACAACCGGGACCGTGCGGGCCAAGGCGCGCTTCGCCAATGCCGACGGCGCCCTGTTCCCGAACCAGTTCGTCAATGTGAAGCTGACCGTGACGACCCTGAAGGGGGCGGCCATCGCGCCGACCTCTTCGGTGCTGCGGGGCAGCCAGGGCATGTTTGTCTATGTCGTGGATGCGGGACGCCAGGTACATGTGCGTCCGGTGCAGCCGGGCCCTGCGGCGGGCGAGAAGACGGCCATCCTGTCCGGACTCAATCCCGGCGAGACGGTGGTGACGGACGGCACTGATCGCCTGCGGGAAGGCATGATGGTGATCATCCCCGGCGCCTGTCCGCCTGCGGGCGGCTTTGGCGGCGGCGGGCGCAGGCCAGGCGGCGGCTGGGGCGGCGCTCAGGGCAAGGGCGGCGGCGCGGGCGCCATGTCCGGCTGCCGACCGACGACCGGTGCGGCGGCCGGAGCAAGCGCGGGCGCCGGCGCGGCGGCCAGTGTCA
>CAIOJR010000020.1 GCA_903858685.1 uncultured Caulobacterales bacterium
CCCGGTCATAGGCGCGCGCCATGATATGGGTCGCGATTGCGCCTCGCAAATACCAGCCCGCTCCGCCAAGCGCGACCGCAAGCAGGGCGAGGGCCAGAAATGTGCTTCGAGATCTTGTCATCGACGACTGCCGCCCGGTTACAAATGACACTTATTATGTCAAATTATTGCAGCCTTCACCGGTAAGTCAATGCGGTCCGACCCCCAGGCGAACCGACGCTGCAATCAGTTTGACCGCCATCGTGATGTTATGATGCTTAATATGTCTATAAATGGCAGTTCAGATTGGAGTTTCTGATGAAAGTCGCCAACCAGGTCCATCCCACTCCCGAGCAGGCAGCAGCCTTTTTTGGCGCGGAGGACGACGGTCCGATGTGCATGGTCAATCTTCTGAAGTTCAAGGACAAGGCGGAGTACGCTGACGGGTCGGAGCCGGAATTGTCCGGTCGCGCCGCCTATATGCGTTACGGCGTGGCGGTGCAGGCCTGCTTCGCCGCAGTCGGCGCCAGGTCTCGCTTCTCCGGCTTTGTGACTGACCTGCAATTGGGTGAGGTGGAGGAGCTTTGGGACATGGTCGCCATCGCTGAATATCCATCGCGTGCAGCCATGTTGCAGATGGTTCAGTCCCCCGAATATCGGGCGATCACCAAGCATCGGGATGCAGGCCTTGCGGGTCAGCTGAACATTCGGACCAAGGCGATCGGGGGATGAGGCTGCGCTTCGACCTCTACCGGTCGCTTCGCTCGCCCCACAGCTAACCCGTCCGCCAATTGCGAGCCCGGGGAAAATGCGGCATCTTTCGGACTTGGCGAGCGGGGGACAGAATGGCGTTCGAACCGGAGCACGGTCACGGCCATCACGGGCATGGCACGGGGGTAAAGTGGCTCGATGTCGTCATGGCGGTGGCCGCAGTCTTCATCTCCGTGGTCTCGCTTGTCGTCTCCATTGAACATGGCAAGACCATGGAGCGAATGGTCGACCAGAACGAGCGGATGGTCGCCGCCAACACCATGCCGCTGCTGAACTATTCCGGGACCATGTTCAACAACCGGCTTGAACCGCGGCTGGCGCTGCAATTGAAAAACGGCGGTGTGGGGCCAGCGCTCGTGGAGTGGCTCGATGTTCGCTACAAGGGGGTCCACTACGGAACCGCCGCCGAGCTCATCAAGGCCTGCTGCGAAGCTGAGGCAAAGGGCTTGAGCGGTGTGTCGATCTATTCAAACGTGTCCCACAGCATCATCCCTGCCCGGGAGACGGTGGAGATTCTTGTTGTGCCCGAACATGCGCCCAAAGCGATGTATGATGCGGTCAATCGCGCGCGCAGCGACATGGAATTGCATGCCTGCTACTGCTCGCTGCTGGACGAATGCTGGATCACCGATTTTGGCCCCACGCGCCCGAAGCGCGTCACCACCTGCGACGTTCCAAAGGACGTCAAGCCTTGGTAGGTTCGCCCGCGAAGCAAAGGACGCCAGGATGAGACTTTTCCGCTTGCGGTCTATCCCGTGCGCGTTTGCCCTCGCCGGCGGGCTGGCCTTGGCGGTGAGCACGGTCAATGTCCGGGCCGAGCCGTCTTCGCGCACAATTCAAACCCCGCCAACCGCTTCTGCCTTCACGCCGGACGGCAAGTTCATTCCGCCCGATGATTATCGCGAATGGGTGCATATGAGCAGCGGGCTGGACATGAGCTATTCCGAAAAGCCCAGTACGGTCGCTCATGCCCAATTCGACAATGTTTATGTAGACCCTCAGTCCTGGAAAGCGTTCAAGGCCACAGGACACTGGCCGGACAAGACCGTGTTCATTCTGGAAAATCGGTCGGCGGCGTCGGTCGGGTCGATCAACCGGCGCGGGCAGTTCCAGACCGAGGAGGTCTTGGGGCTGGAGGCGCATGTTCGTGATGAAACCCGGTTCACGGGGGGCTGGGGGTTCTTCAATCTGACTGACGGCGCGCCAGCCGCCCAGATCGCCTATTCCGCACAGTGCTATGCCTGCCATCAGGCGCATGGCGCAGTCGAAACGACCTTCACGCAATTCTACCCGACGGCCAAACCTGTGGCGATAAAGGCGGGAACCTTTACCGACAGATAGCCGCGCTCCGCAGGGACGGTTTTGCCCTGGGCTGACCGACGCCCGTTGGTGCGCTGGCCGGTCCCACGCAGAGGGGGCCGACCGTCCTAACGGATGGCCTGTGCAAACGCGCGCCTTGCCGTGATCAGAACGATGGCGGCGCACAGGAACAGTGTGCTCAGCGCCGCCAGACCTATCCTCAGCCCGTAGAGCGAGGCTATGGCCGAGACGACGATTGGAAAGATTCCCGCACCCAAAAATCCGATGGCGGTCATAAGTCCCACGGCTGAGGCATGTGCGCGCTGATCCGTCACGTCCTGCATGGCGGCGTAGATGCACCCGTCGAAAAGTCCTTTTCCGACGTAGCAAAGGGCCAGACAGCCCGCGACCCACGGGCCGGTCGTCGCCAGCGCCAAAAGGCACAGGAAAACCGAAGCGATGGCGACGCCGAGCGTGAGCAGTGTCATGCGGCCCAGCCTGGATGTCGCCATGAGCTTGTCCCCGAGATATCCGCTGAGCGGCGTCACGAGGAAGCCGGACACGTAGATCGGGGCGACGCTGTAGAGCGCAGAGTTCTGCAGGTTCAGGTGCAGGGCGTCATGGACATAGGTCGGCGCCCAAACCATGACCGACTGGCTGGCGCCCGTGGCGAAGAAGAAGGCCAGGCTCACCGCCATCGCGGCGGGATTGGTCAAGATAGCCTTCATTGCGCCCGGTTGAGCCGTCGGGACCTTCTTTTCCAGGCCCATCGGCTTGGCCGGGTCCCTCAGGAAAAGCGCCACGACGGCCGCCAACAAAAGTCCCGTGCCGCAGAACACCCAAAACGGCGTTCGCCAACCCAGCTTGTCCGCAAGCCAGCCGGCAGCGAAGGCGCCGATCGCAGGACCTGCAAACACGGCGGTCTGATGGATGGAGAGGGCGAAGCTTTTGTGTCTGCCCTTGTGCCAGTCGCCGATCAAGGCCGTGCCTGACGGGTAATAGAGGGCTTCAAAAAGACCCGTCACGCCGCGCAGTCCGACCAGCATCATGAAGCTTGAACTGAGCGGCGCTCCGGCGGTGGCCAGGCTCCAGGCGACGAGGCCGAACAGAATGACAGCGCTGCGCGGCAGCCGATCTCCCAGCCACCCCGCCAGGATGGCGGACAGGGCGTAGGCCCAGAGGAAACTGGAATTGATCAGGGCGAGTTGCAGGTTCGAGAGATGGAACTCATCCCGGATCGCGGGCATCACCGTCATCAGCACCGAGCGGTCAGCCTGATTTATAAAGCTCACCATCCACAATATGCCCAGAGCCAGCCACGGATAGGGCCTGCCCCACCGGGGCTGAGGCGCGCCGCCTGAAGTGGAAGGGGTCATGATGCGTTCCCCGGCTCGACCAGAATGGCTCTGAAGTCGTTGACGTTTGTTCGGGTGGGGCCGGTTATGACGAGATCGCCAAGGGCTTCGAAGAACAGATAGGCATTGTTTTGATTCAACATTTCTCTGGGATTGAGGCCCATCCTCGCCGCGCGCTCAAGCGTGGTTGGTGAAACATGGGCGCCAGCGGCCTTTTCGACACCGTCGATCCCGTCCGTATCGCAGGCGAGCGCCCAGATGTTCGGCGCTCCGTCAAGCTCCAGAGCCAGGGAGAGCAGGTACTCAAGATTTCGGCCGCCTTTTCCGTGGCGATTAACGACCGTGACGGTTGTTTCTCCACCCGACAGGATGACGGTTGGCGAAGAGGGGGTGATTGAACGCGCCAGCGCGGCATGGGTTTCACCCACCAAACGGGCTTCACCCTCTATGCGGTCGCCCAGATCCATGACGGTGAGGCCTTTGACGCGGGCGAGCGACATTGCGGCGTCAAGAGCCGTTCGGGCGGTTCCAATGATCTCAAGGCGGCAGCGCTGGTGATCCTCCGGCGTCCATTGCGGCGTTTCATTGGCGCTGTCGTTCAACGCCGCCTCAATATGGGGGGGCAGCCCGAGCCGGTATCGGGAGACGATCTCCCGCGCGCGCTCCAGGCAGGTGTCGTCCTCGATGGTCGGACCGGAGGCGACGAGCGAGGGGTCGTCGCCGGGCACATCCGAAAGGACGAGGGTCGTGACGGTTGCGGGCGCGGCAGCAATCGCCAGTCGCCCGCCCTTGATGCGCGACAGATGTTTTCGCACGCAATTCATTTCAGAAATCGCCGCGCCGCTCATGAGCAAGGCCCGGTTCACGCCTTGCTTGTCCTCAAGGCTGAGGCCATGGCGCGGCGACGCCATCAAGGCCGATCCCCCCCCCGATATCAGCGCCAGAAGATGGTCGCCTTTCGTCAATGACTGACAGATCCGCAGCGCCAGTTCGCCGGCCTCGACACTCGCATCGGTTGGCGTCGGGTGCCCGCCTATGATTTGGGTGAGGGACGCCGGGAAGCTGTGTCCTGGAATGTCGTGACCCGGTGGGACCACAACCATGCCGGATAGATCACCGCCAAGATGGTCGCAGGCGACCCGCGCCATGTCCGCGCCAGCCTTGCCAACGGAAATCAGCGCGTATCGGCCGGTGGTCCGTCGCGGGAGGAAGGATGGCAACAGCGTTGTCGCCTGGACGGCGCTGACCGCCTTGTGAAACAGGCTGAGAAGGACATCGGTTGGATTTTCTTGTCGGGGCGGATGGGGTGTCATTCGCTAAGGCGTCCCTGGCGGCGCTGTTGTCTGGCGGACCCGCAATTCCGTCGGCAGGGTGACCGTCCTGATCTCGGTCTCGCCGGAGAGCTTCTGGTCGAGCAACCGCATCGCCACGGCGCCCATCTCTTCGGCGGGCTGGTAAATGGTCGTCAGGGCGGGATTGGCGTAGGCGGAGAAGGGAATGTCATCGAAACCCGCAACAGAAATATCCTGCGGGACGCGCAATCCCAGGCTGGTCAGTTTCTGAATGGCGCCAATAGCCATTTCATCATTGAAGCAGAAAAGCGCCGTGGGCCGGTCTTTCAGGTCGAGAATCTTCGCCGCAGCCTCCGAGCCCGACTTCATGGTGAATTCGCCCCGGATCACCAAGGCGTCGTCAAAGGCGATCCCGGCGGCCCTGAGCTGGAGCCTGTAACCGAACATCCGGTCCCGGGAGTGTGGGCTTTCATCCGGCCCGGTCATCACCGCGATGCGCTTGTGACCCAGGCCCAGCAGGTGTTCGGTCATGGCCCGCGCAGCGCCCACATCATCCACGCCGACCGAAGGGCAGGGGGCGGCGTCGAGGCAGGCGCAGGCATTGACGACCGCAGCATCGGGATTTGAGTTCAGGATCAGCTCGTCAACCTTGCCATGCTGACGATAGGAGAGCTGGATGACGCCATCTGCCTGCCGGGCGGAGAGCAGGTTGAGGTAGCGGGCCTCGATGACGTCATCATTTTGGGTGTCCCCCAGCAAAACCGAATAGCCGAGGCCCTGAGCGACCTTTTCGATGCCCCGGATGCATCCGGACAGGACGGGATTGGCGATATTGGTCACCAGCACGATGATCAGCTTGGATTGCTGGGACCTCAGGCTGCGCGCCACCAGATTTGGGCTGTAGCCAAGCGCCTCCACGACCGTCAGCACCTTTTCCCGCGTCGCTTTGGAAACCCTGTCCGGATTGCCGATCGCCCGGGAGACCGTCGCGATGGAAACGCCGGCGGCGATTGAGACGTCACGAATACTGACCATGGCTTTTGGGTGATCCGGATGCTGAACGAGCGCACCGGAGTGGGCCGTGCGCGCCATCAAGCTAATCCAGCGCCCATGCCAGGCCAACAGCCGCCGTCCACGAGAAGACGCCTCCGCCCAATCCTTCCCCGGTGATGGGATCGAAATATTCGCAATAGCCGGACTGCTGGATGAGGCGGGCCGTGTCGTGCCTGATCCCATCAGCCAGGGCGTCAAAACCATGCTGGCGAAGCCCCTCTGACAGCATCCAGTTGATGATTCCCCAGACCGGCCCGCGCCAGTATCTGCGCTGGTCGAAGTCGGCATGATCCGGGGAGATGGTGGGGACGCCAAAACGGGACAGGCTGATCCAGCGAGACAGCTCCCGCGCCAGGGATCCGGCGCGTTCAGACGTTTCGCTTCCACCCCACAGGGGCAGAAAGCTTGCATGGCTTGGCACGTCGATCAGACGGTCGGACAGGAGGTCGCGCGAAAGATAGAGACCGCGCTGTGTGCTCCACAGTCGGTCAAAGCCCTTGCGCCGGTTCAGCGCGCGCTCAGTCAGACGTTCGGCGTTTGCATGGTCGTCAAAGGTCTTGGCCAATTCGATCAGGTCACGTTCATCCCTCATGAGGATGGCGTTCAGACCGACATCGGCGACCTTGAAGGGGGTTTGCGACCATAATGTCTCCCCTTTCCAGCCGAGCGACCGATAGAGTTCCACCAGATAGATGTAGCGGTCATACTCCCACTGCCTTGGACGCATGTCAGAATCCACGAGGGTGACGTCGCGCCGCTGAAACGGCGTTTTTGTCGGCGGGACGGCCTTTAGCGCCTCGTCCCAGACCGGTGAATTGTCCGAACCCGATTCCCAAGGGTGAAGAATGGCGACGATTCCGGTTCCGTCGGGATCGCGCTCACTCGCCCACCAGTCATGATAGGCCAAGATCTTGTGATAGAGCGCTTTGGCCCGGGTCAGGACGTCCAGCGGCACGCCTGGCGATGAAGAGGCGGCCTTTTGCAGAATATAGGCGAGCGCCGACGCGGTAACCGGGGGTTGGCTGATGCCTGACGTGGGGGGGGTCTGATGCGTCGCCCAGACCTGCGGGCCCGGGAAATAGGTGTCGGAGTTCTGGTGGAAAATAATGTGCGGGACCAGCCCGCTGGCCCACTGTCCGCTGTACAGAGTCTCAAGTTCAGTGAGCGCGCGTTCAATGTCGAAGCAGGCGAAGCCCATGGCGCAGAACGCTGAGTCCCAGTTCCATTGGAAGGGATAAAGGGTCTCCGTGGGAACGGTGTACCCGCCGCGATCATTTCGACGCAGAATCTCGCGCGCCTCTTCGATCAACGTCGAGAGGTTTTCCTTAACTACCCGTAATTCATGCGTTTTGTGATTCATGACCACGCTCTGAAATCCTCCCGACGCAATATGTAAACGTGTAAACGTTTTCCATTTTTCACATTTCAATACCAGAATCCGCCTGTTTTTGAACCCGAATATCCCCCTTGCGCAAAAATTATTTTGCAAATATGAAAACGTTTACCAGTCGGGACGGGGCGCGCCTCGTCGACAATCTGGACCGCACGTCGAACGTGCGCATAACCAAAGGGAGGGGAAGCGATGACCAAAACCAGGCTTTTGACGAGCGTTGCCGTCTCGACATTTGTATTCAGCGTGCTGGGCGGCGCCGCGCTCGCAGCGACGGCGCAAGCGCCCGCGGACAACACTGTCGATCAGGTCATCGTCACGGGAACGAGCGCGGCGCGAACGGCGCTGAAGACCCCCATGCAGGCGACCACACTGGACAGTCAGCGTCTGGAAATGCTGGCCTCAAACAGCGCCGCCGATCTTTTGACCACCATTCCCACCCTGAAGGCCGAAGGCGGCGGGGGCGAGGTCGCTTCAAACGTCTTTGTCGCGGGCCTTCCGTCCAGCGGGCAATACCAATTCACGCCGCTGGAGTTCAACGGCATGCCCGTCGTCAGCTCCATGGGGCTGAACTCGAATGCGCCCGACATTTATGAGCGGCCTGATCTTGGGGTCGCAAAGCTTGAGTTTGTGCACGGCGGCGTCTCCAACCTGTTTGGCGGCGGCTCTGTCGGCGGCCTGATCAATTACATCGACAAGACGGGCACGGACATCACAAGTGGAGAGGCCCGCCTGGAGCTTGGCGATATGGGCCGGGTCAAGACCGATTTCGCCTCGAGCGGCCCGATCAACAAGGATGCGGGTCTCTACTACGCGATTTCAGGTTGGTACCGTTACGACGAAGGCGCCCTGAAGTCCGGCATGCCGACGCAGGGGGGGCAGATTCGAGGTAATATACGCAAAGAGTTCGATGGCGGATATGTCACGCTCTACGGCCAATATATCGATGATCGTGACCAGTTCTTTGGCGATTATCCCCTGACGGGCTCCGGCTACAAGCGTCCGGTTGGCAATAACGGCCAGACCATCTACACGACCGAAACGGCTGCGCTGACCAATATTTCCTTCCAAACGCCGGGCGGCGTCTTTCACACGAATGTGGCGGACGGCGTCAAGTCGAATGGCGGACAGATCGGGCTCGACTTCAAAAAGGATCTTGGCGATGGCTGGGGGATGAATGGCCGAGCCAATTTCGGCAATTATCATACGAGCTTTGCGCTGTTTTCCGGGGGGGACGCCAAGCAAAACCTTCCCACCACCCAGTCCGCCTTCCTGCAGGCTTACGGCTATAACCCCACGCTTTACACCGGCACTTTCACCTATGCCGGCAGTGGCAAGCCGGTGCCATCCAGCTATCTCTTGTGGGGCGACCGTGTGATTGATCGGGACCGGCCGCTCCAGACGGAAACTGGCGAGCTGAACATCACCAAGCAGGTGGAGGCTTCCGGCTGGGAGCATCATTTTACGCTGGGTGGATTTTGGGGACACTCAAAGGCGTCCGACAAGGATGTCGGCTATGCCTATGTCGGCGATTTCGAAAACGCGCCTCAACTTGTCAATGTGACCGCAACCAACAACGCCACCGGCGTGGTCACGACCGTTGCCGCCAACGGTCTGTTGAATACGACAATCCAATATACCAACGCCCATGCCGAGGCGCGGCGCTATGCGGGCTATTTTGCAGATCAATCCTCGTTTGGACGTTGGGAGTTCGATCTGGGCGGCCGGATTGAAACGATCGACGGTACGGTCAGCAAGGAGGGGGCGGCCAATGTGGCGGTCAACAGTACGGCTGGACTGTCGCCTCTGCTGTCAAATGTCCTTTGGGGGAATGGCGTCTTTGCAACGGCCAATGTCAGCACGACGGCATGGGCTCTGGCAGCCGCCGCCCTCTATCGCTGGACCGATCACCTCAGCTTCTTCGTGAATGCTTCCCGCGGATATTTCATGCCGCAGATGAACTCGGTCACCTATTCAGCGCTTGGCGTCCAGTCCTATGAGCCCGAAATCATCAAGCAGGTCGAGACGGGTTTCAAATACGCCGACGGACCACTGTCTGGCTCCCTGTCGGGCTTCTACTCCACGCTCACCGACCTTCGGAACGTCAACCTCGTCAATTCACCGACCGGCGGGGTGGCGGAAGTCGTCAATATGGTGGCCACACGGACCTATGGCATGGAAGGCGCCCTCAAATACGCGCTGTCCAACGGCCTTTCGTTTGATGGCAACCTGACCTACCAGAATGACATCTACACGCAGTATACGCCGGTCGCGGCCTGTTCGAATTGCGTCAACAACGACCTGCAGCGCCAGCCGCAATGGACAGCAAACGCGGGCGTCTACTACCACGGGCACGGCGTCGATGCGGCCCTGTTCGACACATTCACCGGGCGCACCTTCACCTCGGATCTCAACAATATCCGTCTGCCCAGCTACAATGTTGTCCGCCTGGAACTGGGCTACACGACCACCCTTCGCGGCGTAGATCGGGTTCGCGCCGGTCTGGGCGTCTATAACCTCTTTGACTCCGAGGCTGTGACGGAAGGCAGTCCGCGTCAGGGAACTCTTCAGAACGCCGGGCAGGCCTATTTTGTCGGACGAACCGTTCTGCCTCGGCGTGTGACGGTGAACCTTTCCTACAAGTTCTGACCTGCCCGCTGGCGTCGCCGGGAAGCCCCCTCATCTCGGCGACGCTTTTCTTGAAGGCATCGCGGCCATGACACGCCAAGCCCCGCTCTTTGCCGGCGTTGAGCTGGGCGGCACGAAATGCATCGCGATTTTGGCTACCGGCCCCGATGATATCCGCGGTGCGGTCCAGGTCGAGACCGGCGACCAGCCTGAAAAGACCCTCGCCGCCCTGGGATCCGCCCTAGCTTGCACCATGAAGGCCATGTTCGTCCTGAGGGGCGGCAAGACCATGCCCGGCGACGTCTTCGTAACCACACCGCGCCAGTCGATCGGCATCGAGAACCGTTGGAGGCGCTGCGCGAAGGGCGCCGCGCCGGCTGCAACAGGTCTGCACCCGCCCATGGCCCGCAACATATCCCTCTAGGTTCTGCGGGCGGACGGCGGCAATATCGAAGCGTGGTCACGAAGAAAATAGGGAGTCTTCAATGAAGATCGACAACACGGTCGCCGCTGTCGTCACGGGCGGCGCCTCTGGACTTGGCCGCGCGAGCGCCGAAGCGCTCGCCGCCGCAGGCGTCAAGGTCGCCATCTTTGATGTGAACGAGGTCGGTGGCCAGGAGGTGGCCAGGGCGATTGGCGGTCTCTTCTGCAAGGTTGACATCACCTCCGAGGACAGTGTCGTCGAAGGATATGCCAAGGCGCGCGCGGCGCACGGACAAGAAAGGATCGTGGTTCACTGCGCCGTGGTTTCAGGCGGAGGCAAGACGATTTCATTCGACAAGGAGACGGGCGGCTACAGGCGCAATCCGACCGAGATGATCGCCCGCTCCGCCGAAGGGATCTTCACGGCCAGCTACCGGATTGCCTCACACGCGGCGCTGGGCATGGCCAATTCCGATCCGCTCAATGACGATGGAGAACGGGGGTGCATCATCCTGACATCGTCGGCCGCCTCCCAGGACGGCCAGATCGGTCAGGTCGCCTATGGCGGCGGCAAGGGCGCGGTCAATTCAATGGTCCTGCCGATGGCCCGCGACCTGATGGATCTGGGCATCCGGGTGAATGCGATCCTTCCGGGAATATTCGCTACACCGCCGATGCTGGCCGTGAAGGATAGAGCGCCGGCGATCTTTGCGGGTCTTGCCGCCTCCGTGCCGTTTCCCAAGCGGCTCGGCAATCCGGCGGAGTTCGGAAGCCTGGTGCTGGAGCTTTCGCGAAATGGGTATTTCAACGGGCAGTGCATTCGCCTCGATGGCGCGATCCGCATGCCCCCCCGCTAGCCAGCCTCGGACCTTTCAGCCCGCCGCCGGGTTGCCCTTGCTGATTTGCGTCCCTAACCTCCTCGCCTGTCAGCGCCTCATCGACGCTGTAACGGGGCGCAAGGTCAGATGGACCAGATTCTGAATAAGACTTCCGAAGGCAGGGGAGCGCCGTCGTGGCCCCGGGTCGGGATGGCGCGGCTGGCGACAGGGTTTTGGGCCGGTTTGGCGATCTGGATGATTTCCGAGGCCGCCAAGACGCCCGACATGGTTTTAAAGAAGGGCGTCGCAACCCTGTGGGTGGCGCCGTCCTGGGCTCAGCAACACCCACAGACCTTTGCGGCCCTGACGGTGCTGTCCCTGTTTCTTCCGCTGATTGCGCTGGCTGAAATGGGAAGGATGCGTCCGCGTCGTTTGCTGGTCTATCTGTCTTTGAGCGCCGCCGTGCTTGGGGCCCTGACGGTTTACAGTATCTGGCGCCAGCCCGTGTCGATCACCGGAGGCGACCCGTCGCCCAACTATTGGCCACCCTTCGGCCTGTTGTTTGCGGCAAGTTTCTGCCTGTTTATCATCAACCAACTGCTTGAACATTCCGAACGCGGGTGCAAGATTTTCAGTCGCTACGACGAATATTTCGAAGATAGCTGGACGCGCGGTGCGCAGTTTTTGCTTTCCCTGTGCTTTGCTGGCCTGATTATCCTGGTGCTCAATCTGGGCGGCGCACTGTTCGAGCTCATTCATCTCGACTGGTTTTCCGAGCTGATCAAGAAGTCGTGGTTCTGGTGCCCCGCCTATTATGTGTCATTTGCAGCCGCGGTGCAGATCACCGACATCCATCCGGCCCTGTTGCGCGGATCGCGAAATCTCTGCCTTACCCTGCTGTCGTGGGTTGTTCCGCTTTTGACGCTGATTGCGGGGGGCTTCCTCGTCGCGCTGGTCTTCACGGGTCTTGCGCCTCTTTGGGCGACCCGCCACTCAGCGGCCCTGCTGCTTTCGGCGGATGTGGTCATGCTGGTGACGCTCAACGCCGCCTATAAGGGCGGCGAAGAGCAGACCCGTCCGCCACTGGCTGTGCGCTGGGCGGGGGTGGGGGCCGCAGGCGTCTTGCTGGCCTTCGCGCTGATCGCCGCCTATGCGATCCATCTGAGGGTGGAGCAGTATGGCTGGACCCAGCCGCGGGTGATGGCGAGTGCGCTGAACACCATCCTGTTTGGCTATGGGGCGGGCTATTCGTGGGCGGCCCTGCGCTCAAAGCTCTGGATGCAGAAGATCGAGGGCGTCAATATCGCGGCGAGCTTTGGCGTTCTCGCCCTGGCGGCGGCCTTATTTACGCCGATCGCCGACCCCGCGCGCGTGGCTGTCGACAGCCAGATCGCGCGACTGAACAGCGCCAGGGTCAGCCCGGACCGGTTCGACTTCCAGATGCTGCGCTTCGACGCCGGCCGTTATGGAGCTGAGGCCCTGGCGAAACTCGAAAAATCAGACCGGCCCGACGTCCGCGCAAGGGCTGTGCGCGCAGCGGCGCTCAGCCTGCGCGGCAGGACCGATCCGGACGGCGTTGCGACCGCCGCGACCGAGGCCCCGCTGAGCCACGCCGTCATCTATCCGAAAGGCGCCTTGCTGCCGAAGGACTTTCCCCGCACTGGCCACATGAAACCCGGCCTTGACCGCGATTGCCTGACCGATGGCAGCCCGTGTGAGATCTTCCTGCTCAAGGGTCCCCTGGCGAACGAGCAGGTCATCCTTGTCTACACTCCGCCCAGCGGCAAGGATCAGTTCGATTACGCCACCAGCATCTGGACAAAGGATGCGTACGGGAAGTGGATCCCGTGGTCAGACGGGGTGGTGGGGGGGTGTCCGGCCGCGCTTGCAGCGTTGAGGGCGGGCCGCTACGTGATCGAACCTTCACCGCAGCAGGATCTGGTCGTGGGCGGGCTGCGCGTGCCGCTGGGCGCTTCGGGAAAGTCAGCCTGTCTGCAGCCGGCCTCGGAGTCTGGCGAAAAAAGGCCAGGGTCGAAATAGGCTTAGCCCATGTCCGCATCGCCGGGCGCCGCGCTGGCTCTGGCGCGTCAGCCTGGCTCCGGAGAACCGGGATGGACTCGCGGTGGTCATCCGAACATCGCCGTCAGGCGGCGTGGTCTGGCGATTCCCTATGACGCCGGGTTTGTCTGCGCCATTGACATGCACGACCCCTGGGCGAAGATCGGCCGTGCAACCTTAGGGGCGAAAAATGCCGAACCTCTCCGGACGCCAGAAGGCCCTCGCCGTGGCTTGCCTGCTGATCGGCGCCTTTGCGGCTGGATATGGCGTCGCCCGCCTCACCGCCGCCGCCGCTCCGCCGCCGGCGGCCGTTGCTGCGTCCAAGGGCGTGATCTGGGATCTGTTCGGCAAGCTGCGCCCCGCCAACGCGCCCCGCGCGGGGTCGCGCAAGCCCGATGGCTTCGCCGTCTGGGAAAGCCGCCTTGACGCACACGGAACGACGCCTTCAGCCTGTATCCGCATGACCTTGCCGCTCGACCCAAGGCGGTCCTACAGCGATTATATTTCGGTCAGTCCCACACTGGGGCATCCGCCGGCCGTCACGGTTTCGGGCGATGAATTGTGCGTGGGCGATGTCGGTTATGCGGGGCGCACCATCACCTTGCTGCATGGATTGCCGTCCGCCAGCGGCGCGACGCTCGCCGAAGACGCCGATGTGGCCTTCGTGGCGGGGGCCAAGCCCGTCTATGTCGGCTTTGCGGGCGAGGGCGTGATCCTGCCGCGCGAGGACTCCGACGGGGTGGGGCTGGAAACCGTCAATGTATCGAAGCTGCACGTCACGGTCTGGCGGGTGGTGGACCGCAACCTCACCCGCAAGACCCTGTCCGCCCCCACGCCGGTGGCGGAGGGGGAGTACAGCTATGACGGGGGCGACGACGGGGTCGGCGACGATGGACGCAAGATCTGGGAAGGCGACATGCCGGTCAGGGGCGCGCCGGACCAAAGGGCGACGACCGTTTTTCCGCTCGGGTCGGTGCTGAAGACCCTGCAATCGGGCGCCTATGTGGTTGAAGCGGCTGACGCCTCTGGCTTGAAAGGGGTCAAGCCCAAGGCTGGCGAGGAGGAGGCCCAAAGGCCCGCCCGCGCCCGGCGCTGGATTGTCTTCACCGATATGGCCTTGCAGGCCTATGACGGTTCCGACGCGCTGGATGTGGTGGTGCGCTCGCTGAAGACCGCCAAGCCCCTCAGTGGCGTGCGGCTGGCCTTGGTGGCGAAGGACGGCGAGGACCTGGCTTCCGCGTCCAGCGACGGCTCCGGCCGGGTCCATTTCGCTCGCGCACTGCTGGGCGGGGACAACGGCGCCAAGGCGGCGCGGGTCATGGCCTATGGCCCCAGAGGCGATTTCACCCTGCTCGATCTGGACAGGGCGCCGGTGGACCTTTCCAAGCAGGACAGCGGCGGGCGGGCTCTGCCGGGCGCCAAACCGGCGACCGGACCCGAGGTCGGGCGCGCATCTGGCGTGGTTGACGGTTTCCTCTATGCCGACCGCGGCATTTATAGACCGGGCGAGAAGGTGCATCTGGTCGGGCTGGTGCGTGACCGACTGGCGCATGCGCTCTCACAGCGCAGCGGCGCCCTGGTGGTGCGGCGTCCTTCGGGTTTGGAGTTTGCCCGCTTTGCCTTTTCCTCCACGCCCAACGGCGCCGCCACGGCCGATTTCACCCTGCCGTCCGCCGCACCGCGCGGAGTTTGGCGCGCGAATCTGGAAATGGATGGAACCGAGGTCTCCTCGGGCGCAGTCTCTTTTCAGGTTGAAGACTTTGCGCCGCAACGGCTGGCGGTGAGCGTGAATGCGGCGGCCGACCGCCCGGTGGTCAGCGGGGAAACGCGCAAGGTGCAGATCAGCGCGCGGTTTCTCTACGGCGCCATTGCGGCGGGCCTTCCGGTCACCGCCTCGACCCGGATCTCAACCGATCCTGCGCCGTTTCCCAGCTTCAAAGCCTATGTTTTCGGCGATCAGCAAAAGCCGTTCGACGAAAAGCTGGTGGAAGCGCCCAATGGACAGACCGATTCCGGTGGTCAGGCGCAAACCGCGCTTGATCTGAAATCTCTTGGCGCGCCGACTGATCCGCTGAAGGCGCGACTGACAGCGTCGGTGTTCGAGCCGGGCGGTCGAGCGGTGTCTGAAGACGCCAGCCTCGCGCTGCGACTAAGGCCGCTTTATCTTGGGGTTCGATCGACGCAAGGTGCGGGCCTCGATCCGCTACAGACCTTCGATGTGATCGCGGTCGACGCCTTGGGCAAGCGCGTCGCTGCACCCGGCGTACACTACACCCTGATTTCAGAGCGCTGGAACTATGACTGGTTCGAACAGGGCGGCCGCTGGTCGTGGCGTCGCACCAGCCGCGACATCCCATTGGTTCAGGGCGTCCTCGCTGTCGGACCGACCGGTCCGGCGCGCATCGCCCGCAAACTGCCCTGGGGCGATTATCGTCTGGTGCTGGATGATCCGAAGACGGGCGCCCACACGGTCATTCGCCAGTCGTCAGGCTGGGGCGAGCCCGAGGACGGCGTGGAGACGCCGGACACTGCGCGGGTTTCGCTGGTGCGCGACAAGCTGCACACCGGCGATGATGTTGAGGTGCGCATCCAGGCGCCCTTCGCGGGAGAGGCCCAGATTGCGGTGGCCGGCGACCGTCTGATCGACTTGAAAAGCGCGGCCATCGGCAAGGACGGCGGTGTGGTGCGTCTGCACGCCACGCGCGACTGGGCGGGCGGCGCCTATGTGCTGGTCACGGTGGTTCAGCCGCGTGACCCGGTATCTAGCCCCAAGCCGCGCCGGGCCGTCGGCCTTGTCTATGTGCCGCTCGATCCGGTCGGCGCCAAGCTGAGCGTGGCGCTGGGTGCGCCCGCCAAGATAGACGCCCATTCGCCCGTCATTGTTCCCCTGACCGTTAATGGCCTGGGGTTGGGACAGAGCGCCCATGTGACGCTCGCGGCTGTGGATGAAGGCATATTGCGTCTGACCCACCACCACAATCCCGACCCGGTCAGCTGGTATTTCGGCAAGCGGGCCCTGGGGTTGGTCTATCGCGACGACTATGGCCGCTTGCTCGATCCCAATCTGGGCGCGGCGACGGGGGTGAGCTTCGGCGGCGACGAGGTCGGCGGCGCAGGACTGGCCAGCGCGCCGATCCGCACTGTGGCCTTGTGGTCCGGGGTGGTGAACACCGACGCGGGCGGCCACGCGCTCATCAAGCTGCCGGCCGCAGACTTCAACGGGCAACTCAGACTGGTCGCCGTCGCCTGGACGGACAAGGCCGTGGGGTCGGGCGTCGCTGATATGACGGTGCGCGAACCGGTTGTGGCGGAAGTTTCCCTGCCGAGATTCCTGGCGCCCGGAGATCACGCCGACGCCATGGTCGAACTGGACAATATCGAAGGAAAGCCCGGCGCCTATCACGCGGAACTGATCGCACGGGGCGGCCCCAGCGCCGCTGGCGGGCGGGATTTTGATCTGAAAGCCGGCCAGCATGTGATGAGCCGCTTCGGCCTGGCGGGCGCAGGCGGGGCTTCGCTTGGATCGATCGAATTACGGGCCTCGGGCCCCGGCTTTGCCACAAGTCGCGCCTTCCCGATCCAGACCCGGCCGGGCTGGGGCGCGATCACCCGCGCGACCACGGCCCTGCAGGCGCCGGGCGAAAGCTTCACGCCGCAGCCTGGCCTGTTGTCGGGACTGGCGCCTGGCGATGTCAGCCTGACCGTGTCCTATTCGCCTTTCGCCAATTTCGACCCGGCGCCGCTCTCTGAAGCGCTGGCGCATTATCCCTACGGGTGCAGCGAGCAGATCACCTCGACCGGATATGGCGCCTTGTTCGCGCTGAACTCGGGCGGCGGCGTCAAGGAAAAGGTCGCAGTGGCCAATGCCGTCGGCAAACTCATCGACCGCGAAGCGTTGGACGGGTCCTTCGGCCTGTGGCGAGCCGGGGACGGCGCCGCGGAGCCATGGGTGGGCGGCTATATTGTCAATTTCCTGCTCGACGCCCGGGCCAGTGGAATTTCGGTTCCCGACGAGGCGCTGGCGCGCGCCATCAATGCGATGCGGCTGGTGTCCAAGGCGGATGACTATGCCAGCATCGGTTATCGCATGGATGTGGCCAGCATGGACCGACGGGGCGGTTCCCGGCGAGACCAGAAGGCCACGGATCATCTGCGCAGCCGCGCTTCGGCCTATGCGCTCTATGATATGGCCCGCTACGGCCAGGGCGATCTTGGCCGTCTGCGCTGGTTCCACGACGCCAATTTCGACAAGGAAGCTTCGCCCCTCTCCCGCGCGCTGATCGGGGCAGGTCTGGCGGCGATGGGGGATCAGGGCAGGGCCCATGACAGCTTTGTCCAGGCCGTCACGGCGCTGGGATGGTCCTCGGCGGATGATCCTTATCAAAGCCCGCTGCGCGATCTGGCCGCTGTTATCGCCCTGGCTTACGAGGCGGGCGAAACCGCCCTGGCGCGCAGTCTGCAGTCCCGCCTTGAGCGCAGCATCGTCAACCCGGATCGGCTCAACACCGTCGAGCAGAGCTATCTGGTGAGGGCCGGCCGGGCCATGTTGGCCGCCTCCGGTCCGATGAATATCAAGGCCAGCGGCGTGGCGCTTCTTGGCGCTGGTCGGTGGTCGGTGGGCAGGCTGGCGCAGGCGCGGTTCGTCAATGCCGGGTCTGGCGCCCTGTGGCGGACCGTGACGGTGCACGGCGCGCCGCTTTCGGCGCCGCCCCCCTCCGAATCGGGCATGCTTCTCGACAAGTCTTTGCTCAGCATGACCGGCGCCAGGGTCGATCCGTCCCAGATCCGGCAGGGCCAGCGCCTGATCATCCGGCTGGCGGGCGCGGCGCTGGCGCAGCGGGAGATCACGGCGGTGCTTGATGATGCGCTTCCCGCCGGGTTCGAGATTGAAAGCGTGCTGACCCCCGAGGACGCGCAGGGCGCGCCCGGCCAGGACGGCAAGACGGCGGCGGGCCCCTTCGCCTTCCTGGGCAAGCTGACCGAGACGACGGTTCAGGAAAAGCGCGACGACCGCTATGTTGCGGTTCTAAAAATCAGCGATGCTCGAGCCTTCGTGACAGCCTATGTTGTCAGGGCGGTGACTCCGGGCGACTTTTTCCTGCCCGGGGCGGAGGTTAAAGACATGTATCGGCCTGAGGTGAACGCCCGCACCTCACCCCGGCGCACCCAGATTGCGCCGGTGCAATGACGCAGGGGCTGCGGCGCTGGACCTGGCCAAGGCCAGGCGTCCGGCAGGTGCTTTGGGCCATCGGCGTCTGCATTCTGGCGGAACTGTTGCTTGGGGTTTTTTTGTCCTTGCCGCTCGACGGGATCGAGCGGGCAAGCGCGGTGGTGGTGGATCGCCATGGCGTGTGGCTGCGGGCGGTTCCGACGGACCATGGCCGCTGGCGTCTGAGGGCCGACCTGGAGCGCACCGATCCGGTCTTTATCTCCCGTCTTGTGGCCATGGAGGACAAACGTTTCTGGTTTCACCCCGGCGTCGATCCGGGCTCGCTGGTCCGGGCGGTTCTGACGGATCTCAGCGCTGGACACATCCGGTCCGGCGGCTCGACCCTATCCATGCAATTGGCGCGGCGGCTTGACCCGCACGCCCGCACGCTCAGGGCCAAATTGCTGGAAGCCACGCGGGCGCTGGGCCTTGAATTGTCACTGGGCAAGCGCGGCGTTTTGACGGGCTATCTGACCATGGCGCCCTATGGCGGCAGTCTTGAAGGCGTGCGCGCCGCATCGCTCGCCTATTTTGGCCACGAACCCGACCACCTGACGGATGCCGAGCAAGCCCTGCTGATCGCACTGCCGCAATCGCCTGAGGCCCGTCGCCCGGATCGCCGCCCGGACGCTGCGCGCCGCGCCAGAAACCATGTGCTCGATCGGCTGCACAGGCTGGGCCTGATTTCGGCGGGCGCCGCGCAGGAGGCGATGCAGGAGGCTATTCCCCGACGCAAATCCTTTCCTGTTCGCGCCTGGGCCGCCACAGGCGACATAGCCCGCGCCCCGGGCGCCACGGCGCCGACCATAGTGTCGACCCTGGATGCAGGCTTGCAGTCCCGGCTCGAAATCATGGCGGCCCAGACCGCGGCCGGGCAGGGCGCGCACACCTCTGTGGCCATCGTGGTGGTGGAAACGCACACACGCGCCGTGCGGGCCCTGGTGTCGTCGAGCGGCTCGGCGGGCGCTGGAAGCTGGATGGACGCCACCCGCTCATTGCGATCGCCGGGCTCAGCCCTGAAACCCTTCATCTACGCCTTTGCGTTCGAGCAGGGACTGGCGGCGCCGGAAACCCGGATGATCGACCAGAAGGTGGCCTATGAGGGATATGAGCCGGAAAATTTTGACCGGTCCTTCCACGGCGAGGTGACGGCGCGGGAAGCCCTGGCCAATTCCCTCAATGTTCCGGCGGTCAATCTGATGGCGCGGGTGGGACCGGCGGCCTTCGAAAGCCGGCTGGAGGCCGCAGGCGCAAGGTTGGTGCGGCCCAAGGGCGGATTGGCCGATCCCGGCCTGTCCATGGCGCTGGGCGGGGAAGGCGTCGATATGCGCGACCTGGCCACCCTGTACGCCGCCCTCGGGGATGGGGGAATCGCCAAGCCTTTGACCTGGACGCAAAAGGAGGCCGCGCTAACGCCCGCCCATCCCGGCGTGCGCCTCGTCTCGACCGCTGAGGCGGGCCAGGTCTTGGACATCCTGCGTGAGGCGCCGCCGCCGCCGGGGCGGGCGCCGCCGTCCTTGAGCGCGGGCGCGCCCAAGCTGGCCTTCAAGACCGGCACCTCTTACGGATTTCGTGACGCGGTCGCCGCCGCGATCGGCGATCAGTGGACCGTCGTTGTCTGGACTGGCAGGCCCGACGGCGGCGCGCGCCAAGGCCTGACCGGCCGGGAGGCGGCCCTTCCGCTGCTGTTTCAGGTGTTCGACCTCCTGTCGCACGACTCCCATCCTGCCAGCCCTCAGACGCCGCAATCGGCCCCATCGGCCCTGGCCCGTCTGGACGAGGCTGGCCAGGGCCCGCAAATCCTGTTTCCCCCCGATGGCGCAACGCTCCTCGCGGATGGTTTGGGCGCCCGATCCAGAGGCTTCGCCCTCACCGCCAAGGGCGATGGATTGCGCTGGTACGCCGCCGGAGCGGCCCTGCCAGACGGCGTGGCAGGCGGTCCGCCGATCTGGCGGCCAGACACGCCGGGATTCTACATTCTGGAGGCGATCGACCGGCGGGGACGAAAAGCAACAAGCAAGGTGAGGGTGAAGTAGATTGAGGGGGACCGTCAGATCGACGGCGACCGGTGAGCCTGGCGATTCCAGGCCGATCCACGGGGCAATTCACCGCAGGGGGCGGAGCGCCTGGCCTGTCTCTCTATCCCTGGTCGAGACGCAGCACCGTCTGGAGGAGCACGTTGGCCCCGTTGGCGCAGTCGGCCCAGGGGGTGAGCTCCCTGGGCGAGTGGCTGACGCCCTTGACGCTGGGTACGAAGATCATTCCCATGGGGCAGATGGACGTCATGTTCTGGGCGTCGTGGCCGGCGCCGCTGGGCAGGTGCATCGTGGCAAGGCCCAGCGCCGCCGACGCCGCCTCTATGCTCTTTTGAATCAGAGGCGTGGCGATGGCGGGGGCGTCATGCTCCACCTGACGAATGTCGATGACGGTTCCCGTCTCGGTCGCGATGGCCTGGGCGCGGGCCAGCACCCGGTCTCCGATGGCGCGCACCTTGGCCGCGTCGAGGTCGCGGATCTCGATGCTGTGCCTGACCAGCCCCGGCACAACGTTGCGGGCATTGGGGAAGACCTCCAGATGGCCGACCGTGCCAACCTGGCGGCCCGGCTCGCGAACCACCTCGTCCTGCACCGCCTGGACAAGCTTGGCCGCCGCCAGCAAGGCGTTGTGGCGCTCGGCCATAGGGGTGGTCCCTGCGTGGTTCGGGGTCCCGCGGATCTCCACCTCGTATTCGTCAATGCAGACAATGCCGTCGACCACGCCGATGGGAATGCCGGCCTTTTCCAGCTGACCGCTCTGTTCGATGTGCAGTTCGACATAGGCGTGGCGGGAGCCGGGCGCCATGCGGGCCTGCTCCAGATGGTCCGGGTCGCCGCCCACCCGGCGGATGCCGTCGATTCGCTTGACGCCGTTCAGAGTGACCTCCAGCGCCTCGGCCGAGACAACCCCCGCGGCCAGGCCGCTGCCAATGGTTCCGCCCTCCTCGTTGGACCAGATCACCACCTCGAGCGGATGGCGCAGCGCCACCTTGCCGTCGTTCAGCGTCTGCAGCACCTCGATGGCTGACAGGGATCCCACCTGACCGTCAAAATTGCCGCCGCCGGGGACGCTGTCGATATGAGAGCCGATCAGTATGGGCTTGAGCCCGGCCTTGGTTCCGGCCCGCAGGGCCAGGATGTTGCCGGCGGCGTCGATGCGCGGCTCCGCGCCGGCCTTGCGGATCATGTCCATCACAAAGGCCCGCCCGGCTATGTCGGCGTCGGAATAGGCAAAGCGGCTGACCCCGTCGGCGAAGCTTCCCCCAGGCTTGCGGCCGAAGACGCTAAGGTCCTCCAGCCGCTTCTGAAGCCGCGCCGAATCGATGCGCAGGGCCGATCGGGCGTCAGCGCTCAGCGCCGGACGGGCGAGGCCAAGGGCCGCCGCGGTGGCGGCAAAGCCAGCTAAGAGTCGCCGGCGAAAGGGGTTGACGTCCATGGGCCCGGGCTCCGGCTGTTGCGTGGCGCGAAGCTAAACACGGATTTCCGGGTGGGTCGAACACCCTTTGGCTCAAGGCCGCCGGGATCGCTGAACGACCCAGCGGCGCGGATCAGATGATCCTGCCCCATGTCAGCGCCTGGGGCAGGGGCCGGCGGCCTTGAGCGCGGCGGCAAGTTCTGCGGTGGCCAGCTTCACCCTCAGCGCGCCATAGCGCCGGCCATGCTCGGGCGTCGCCCCGCTGGGATCGCCGCCATAGCCCTGCGCGTTAAAAATCCCATTGCCATCATTGTCGCCGGGGCCGGGAAGATAGGGCCCGGGGCACACCAGCGATGGATCGGCGGCTAGTGTTTCGGCTGTGTCCCACAGGCCGCCATGCCCGCCCGAGACATGGCCGGAAGCCTTGATCGAGGCCTCAATCTCCTGGCGGGCGCGGCCATAGCCGTCGGCGATATAAAACACCCTTACGCCCTTGCCCGCATATTCAGCATCAAGCCGAGCGGCCACTTCGGCCAATGCCTTCTGGCCGCCGCCATGGTCGGACATCAGGGCGATGCGCGTGAAGCCGCCTCCTTCACGCGCCAACCGTTCAACACACGGTGCGCCAACAAGGCTCGACCAGACGGCGTCAGACGGGCATTCTTGTGCATGTTCATCCGGGGTCTCCGGGGCCAGAGGTTGGTGCTTCGCAACCCCATTCTCTCAACCCAACCCCGGGTGAACAACCTTCATAGCTTCGACACCTAGGCGCGCCCTGTCCGGCCGATTCTACAGCCTCGGCCAGGCAGCGGCACGTCTTTATAGGTCGGGCGGCGGCTTTGCTCTGACAGCGCTTGGCGATGGGGCCTGAAGAGGTTCGATCCTCGCCGCGACGGACATGGCCACCTGATGCAAACTCGCCGCGTCGAGGGCGTCGAGGTGGAAGGTTTCCGAAGGCCTGGACGGATTGAGCGTTTCGGAACGGCGATAGGCTGGGTCGTAATGGGCCTGCATCAGGTCGAGCGCCAGTTCCAGGGTCTGGCCCTGTCGCGCCAGATCGCGCCAGTACTGCAGCTTCGCGTGACTATGGTGGCGCGGAAGGCGGTCGATCAATGGCGTCAGCAGAGACGGATCTGCGGCCAGGTCGCGATAGTCATCACACAGTCGCGCGGCGCGAACGGCGACCGGAGCCTCAAGCTCCAGCCGTGGCGCGGTCTGCATGGCCTGCCATAGGGCGGGCGGCGTCATCAGTTGTCCGATCCGGCTGGACTCGGCCTCCATCACTACGGGGCGGCCCGGGTCAAGGCGGTCGATTTCGGCGAGAAGGCGGGATTCAAACAGCTTCTGGCTGGGCTGGGCCCGTCCCGCCAGCCCGCCGAACAAGGAGCCGCGATGGGCTGCGAGCGCTTCCAGGTCAATGATCTGGATCCCGATTTGTGCGAGACGCCGAAGCAGGGCGGTCTTGCCCACGCCGGTGGCGCCGGTCAACAGCACCAGTTGAAAGGGCAGGGCGGCGCCATAAAGGCAGGTCGTCACCCGTTTGCGATAGGTTTTGTAGCCGCCGCTCAGCAGGCCCACCCGCCAACCCACGCGGGACAGGATCGTGGCCATGGCGCCGGATCGATTGCCGCCTCGCCAGCAATAGATCAGCGGCGCATATCCGCCGGGCTTGTCCGCCAGATGGCCCTCCAGATGATCAGCGATATTGCGCGAGACGATGGCGGCGCCGATGCGAGACGCGAGGAACTTGGATTTCTGGACATAGAGCGTGCCGACCTCAACCCGCTGTTCATTGTTCAGAACCGGCAGGTTCACCGCGCCGGGCGCGTGATCTTCAGCAAACTCGGCCGGCGAGCGCACATCGATGATCTCATCATAGCGGGCCAGTATTTTGGGCGTGAGCGCGGTGACCTCCTCGATCATGCTGAGGGCGCAACCCGGATCCGGCCGGGACCGGCCATGACGCATCCAATCTGAGCGGCCGCGGCGAAGCCTGCCTGCCGAACGAGCGCCAGTATGGCGTCCGCCTCACCCGGCGCCACGGCGATCAGAAGCCCGCCGCTGGTTTGGGGGTCGCACAGCAGATCACGCCGCCAGTGTGCAAAACTGTCTGGCAGGTCCACCCGATCTCCATATGCAGCCCAGTTGCGCGGCGAGGCCCCGGTTCGCACGCCCGCCTCGGCCAGCGTCTCTGCGCCCGGCAGGAAGGGGATCTGGTCCATGAAAAGTTCAATGTCGACGGATGCGCCCTGCGCCATTTCCAGCCCGTGGCCCAGCAGCCCGAACCCAGTGACATCAGTCAGGGCGTGAACGCCCGCCCGACCGGCCAGAGACTGACCGACGCGGTTGAGTTGGGTCGTCGCGGCCAACATGGCCAGATAGCTCGCACTGTCCAATTTTCCCTGCTTGAGGGCGGCGCTGAACACCCCAACCCCTAGGGGCTTGGTCAGGATCAGCCGATCGCCCGGCTTTGCGCGCCGATTGGTCAGCAGGTGGTCCGGATGCACCAGTCCCAGAGCCACCAGCCCATAGATCGGTTCGACGCTGTCAATGGAGTGCCCCCCGGCGATCGGGACGCCAGCCTCTGCGCAGATTGATGCGCCCCCTTCCAGAATCTTGCCGATGACCTGCGGTGACAACACATTGACGGGCATGCCGACAAGGGCCAGCGCCATGATGGGTGTGCCGCCCATGGCGTAGATGTCGGATAGGGCATTGGCGGCGGCGATCTGGCCAAAGGCGAACGGGTCGTCGACCATCGGCATGAAGAAGTCTGTTGTTGCAACCAGGGCCTGCTGATCATTCAGCTTCCACACCGCCGCATCATCGGACGTTTCACGCCCCACCAACAGCGATGCGAAACCCGCTTGTTGCGGCGCTGCGCCAAGGATGTCGCGGAGCACCGCAGGCGACATCTTACAACCGCAGCCGCCCCCGTGGGCCAGAGATGTCAGGGGTGGATCTGTGGTATGAGGCATGGGCGGCGTTCCAGGCGATTGACCGCCTTGGTATACCGGTCTGGCTGGCATTGTGACACTCAAACCACTCGAACCGGTGGATCCATCTTGAAGCCGTGGTCACAGGCCATGGAGAGGCATCGCGACGGCGGGAAAATTGGAACGCTTACCGGTCGCAAGGGATGAGAGACATCGAAAACCATCACCTGCCTGTTCGCGGGCGAGAGCGGAAACCGCAGTGTGTCAGGCCTCATCCACGGCCTACGTGAGCAAGCTGGAAAAGACACCTCCAGCCCGCCACGAAAACAAAGCTGGCAAGATCTGGGTCGAGGAGTCGCCGCGTTAGTTAATGTTGTTGACCCGTAAACTACCGTTCATTAACCTTTTTCCTGGGCAACTTTTATTTGCTATTGATTGTTTTCGACGGCCAATTACAACCAATAGGCGATCATTGCGGCCCGTTCAGGAAAATCTGGGAGGCTATTCTTCAAATGACTCAAAAGCTTAAAACCAATCTATGGGCGGCGGCCTGCACAGGTCTGCTGCTGGCAGCGACCGGCCTTGGCGCCAACGCCTTTGCAGCTCCGACATTTGATGCTTCAGGAACGATCTCATCCAAGGCTGTTTATGACGTGGGGCCAAATGCTCATGGCGTCACAGTCACAGCGCCTCCGGTCGGCGGCACTGGCATTCCGGCCTATGGCCCGATCTTATACCACGCTGGCGGATCGATCATGCCTAAGGTCTCCAAAGTCGTCCTGATCTGGTACGGCAATTGGGACCAACACAACGGCACCGATACGCCCGAAGGACAAAAGATCATCCGCGAGTTTC
>CAIOJR010000021.1 GCA_903858685.1 uncultured Caulobacterales bacterium
AATAATATCAAAATTTCTCTCTTGGCCAAAAAAATTAGGCATAATTATTGGACATCAGACAGTAATATTTGATAATATTGAGAATTTTTGGTTGGTTGTCATTTTCCATTTCTTGACTCGAAATCTTCATTCGCGCCGCGCTCGATTTGCCGGACGCTTCGACCAAAAATGCGACAATTTGTCGCAAATTTAGATGCGCCTTTCGCACCGATGACCGCGCCGAAATGGTTCGTGCACATCTGTAGGCATGGTCATCCGGCCTTGCCTCTCGCGCCACGCGCCCCGAGAATCTCGATTGACGCAAACGGACCAGTCCGTACATTGCTGAAGCTGCGCGTGGTCGGGACAGAACAGAACCGCCGCGGCCTTTTTAGTCCCGGCGTCGGGGAGGGCGTCAAAATGCCTCGTTTCACACCAGTCATCGGCGGCCTGTCCGCACTCTTCCTTTCCCTCGCCGCCCTTGGGCAAAGCATGGCGGGCGTGATGTCGGCAATCCCCGGCGACCCCGTCGCCACGCCGTCCGGCGCCATCGCAGGGACCTTGCTGCCCTCGGGCGTCAAGGCCTATCTGGGCGTCCCTTTCGCCAAACCTCCGACCGAAGACCTGCGCTGGCGGGCGCCGCAGCCGATGAGCTGGAAGGGTGTGTGGAATGCCGACCACAAGGGGGCGGAATGCATTCAGGTGCTGCGTCCGCACAATATCAATCATTATTTCGGGGAGGAGCCGACCTCCGAAGACTGCCTCTATATGAATATCTGGACCCCGCCTTCCGCTCACGCCGGCGCGCATCTGCCGGTGATCGTCTTCATCTATGGCGGAGGTTTCACCATCGGGTCGTCCGGAATGGCCAATTATGACGGGGAGAATATGGCGCGCCGGGGGGCGGTGTTCGTGAACTTCAATTACCGCGTTGGCATACTCGGTTTCCTGGCTCATCCGGAACTCAGCCAGGAGCAGGGCGGGCACTCTGGCAACTACGCCTATCTGGACCAGAACGCCGCGCTGAAATGGGTGCGCGACAACATCGCCCAGTTCGGCGGCGATCCGTCAAAGGTGGTGATCATGGGCCAGTCTGCGGGCGCTGCCAGCGTTGCAGCTCAGGTCTTCAGCCCGCTGTCGCGCGGCCTGTTCAGGGGCGCGGTCATGTCCAGCGCCTGCAGCTACACCAATAGCGGCGCCAGTCTGGCGGATGGCGAGCAGATCGGTCTGGACGTGCAGAAGCGACTGGGCGTCGCCAGCCTGTCCGAAATGCGTCAGGTTCCGGCTGACCGCATTCTCGCCCTTCAGGCGGAGAGTCAGGTGGGGGTGAGCGTGCAGGGCGTCCGCGCGCCGCCCATCGTGGACGGCTATTTCCTGCCCATGACCAAGGCTCAGGCTCTGGAGGCGCACACGGTGAATGATGTTCCGATCATCGCCAGTTCCAATGGAGAGGATCTGAACGTCTCCAATCCCTTGGTCAGTGCTCGCACGGTGGCGGAATATGCCCAGATGGCGACACGCCTGTATGGCGATGACGCCCCTGCGTTCCTCAAGCTCTATCCGGTGCACACAGACGCAGATGTTCGCGCAACCGCGCTGAAGGCGGCCAGGGAGTCAGGGCTGGAAGCCTCATCGCGCACCTGCGCCCAGTTGCAGGCCCGCTACAACCATGCGCCGACCTATATCGACCTCTTTGACCACAAGCACCCCTATGCTCCCGGGGTGAAGATTGCAGACCAGGACCCCGCCACCATCGGCGCCTATCATACCGCTGATATCCCATACTGGTTCGACACGCTGGATCATTACAACGATCGTCGCCTAACCCGCGACTGGCAGGCCTGGGACCGGAATCTGGCCGACATCATGACCGGGGCGCTGATCGCGTTCGCCGAGACGGGCTCGCCATCGACGGCATTGCTGAAATGGCCCGCCTGGAGCGCCAAGAGCGAAACGCAGGTCGTGTTCAGAGACACAGCCCTTGTTCAGCCGCTGGACGTGACCCGCATGGACTGGCTCGCGGCGCATCCGGCCAAACCGATCGCCCGCGCGCCGCAACCGGTAAAGGCGCGGGACTAGGGCGCTTGGCGGGCGTGGCGCACATGGTCGCAAAGCTCGTTTACCCGATCGACCAGATCATCCAGATTGTGCGCCAGTTGGTCGAAGCCGAACGAGACGCCAAATATGCGCCCCACGGCTTCGTCCTCCAGACCCTGGGCCAGTTTCATTCGGCGCATTTGGCTCATGGCGTCTGAATAGTGCGCCAGGGCGTCCGTGATCTGTGCGCGGTCCGGCGCCAGGTCATGGGTGCGCAGTTGATTGGCGCAGGCCTCAAGAAAGATCGAAACAGCGCTGGAGAGGCCCAGTATGGCTGGCCTCAGACCTTCATCGACGGATGTTGGCAAGGGTGACGCCACGGCGCGCCCGAGCATGGTCAAGTCGTTGCGCAACCGGCGCAGCGTGCGGCAGACCGGCTCGGGGTCGGGTCCTGCGGTCAGATAGTTGGCTCTTTCCTGGTTTGCGGCTTCAGCGGCGGCTTCGGCTGTCATGATGGCGGAGCGCAACTGGCCGTGCAGGGTGGTGATCTCGTCCGGATCGAGTTCACCGCTCAGGCCGCGAAACAAGGCCGGGAGCAGATGCGACATCTCATCGAGAGACTTCGCCACAGCGCCCGACAATTCGACATGGCCGCGATTCGGAAAAACGAGCAGTGAGACGCACAGAGCGACCAGACTGCCGATCCCGACCTCCAGTAACCGTTCAAGTCCGGACATCAAGGGGCCGATGGTCGCCAGGTCTCGATTGAGCAGCAGCACCGCCGCCGTGACGGGCGCGACCCGATAGGCGGGATGAGCCGCAGCCAGGCAGGCCAGCGGTCCCAGTGCGGCCGCCAGAGCAAAGCCCATCGACACCGAATCTGCGTGCGGAATGAGCAGAGACACCCCTCCGCCCCAGACCGCGCCGCCGACCGAGCCCGCCATCCGGTCGATCATGGCCTTGAGGGAAGCGCCCACGCTCGCCTGCATGACGATCAGCGACGTCAGCACCGCCCATTGAAATTGAGGCAATCCCAGCAGGCGACAGAGGGTGAAGGTCGCGGCGCCCGCCGCCATGACCCTGACGCCCATCTGCATCTGGGACCTATGGGGTGACAGGGAATGCAAAGCGCGCTCACCTCACTCAAGCTGATGGACAGTGACACGGCCCTGCGCGCCGACCGCGCGCTGCAAAAAAAAAGCCCCCTGAAGCACGCTTCAGAGGGCTCAGATGTGGGGAGTGAGAGGGGATGTTGCTAGAAGGCGGCTTTCAGGGTGAGCTGGAAGCTGCGCGGCGTTTGATATTGCGGGGTGTTGGCCCCGCCGCCCGTAGCTGTGGATGTGGCGAGCTGGTCGGTGCCCGCTACGACCGTTTTCCACTTGCCGCCGGTGATGCTCTGGTGGCCGGTCAGGTTCAGCACCTGGAACAGTATGGCGTACTGACCGAACCGGTAGGTGGAGGAGAAGTCCGCTTCGCTGAACGGCTTGATCAGGCCGGTGGGGGCAGCGGAGCCGGAAGCTGCGATGGCCATCTGCGGGCCGACAAACTTGTCGTCCAGCGACAGGATCAGGTCGTCATTGCCCATGAACAGGTGCTTTTGCTCTATGCGGACGCCCTGCGCCATGGTCCAGCGCGGCGCTGACGCCAATTGCTTGCCATTGCCGCCGGGATTGACCGCATCGGATTTGCCGACCGCCTGGTTGTTCGAATAGTTCATGAAGACCGCGAAGCCGGGCGCAACCACATAGGTGCCCTGGCCTTCGAAACCGCGATAATCGGCGCCGCCGGAATTGGTGTAATAGGTCTGGTTGGCGGCGTTGACGTTTGACTGCAGCTTGTGAGTGAAGTTGATCGAATAGACGTCGGCGTCAAACGTGAAGGCGCCCTTCGAATAGACCGTGCCAAGCTGATAGGCCATCGATTCTTGCGGCTGGATCGACTGATAGTTCTGATTGTAGACATACATGGATCCGATGTTCGGAACCAGGAAGCCTTGCGATGCCTGGGCGTAGGCCGACCAGTTCGGGGACACGCGATAATTGGCGGTCAGGTAGCCGAGCGTCTTCTCGAACGTCTTTTGGATGTAAACAGGCTGTTCGATGGTCTGTTCCACCGGAGCGTGGACGTACAGGTTGAAGTTCAGATACTTGACGCCGGGCGTGATGGTCAGCTGATCGGTCGCCTTCCATTCAAACTGGCTGAACAGCTGGTAGTGGCGCCAGCCTGAATATTCGTTATAGGCGACATTCAGAGGCGTTTCGCACAGGCCGCCCGCGCTGGCGACAGGGTCTGTCGTATAGCCGTAGCATCCGGCGACTGCGGGCGTGATCGGTCCGCTGGCGACCTTGTTGATATTATAGATGGGCGTGTTGAAGCCGGTGACGCCCGAGCCGGGAGCCGGCAGGGCGATGTCGGTGATGAAGCGCTTGGTCTTGGCGATTTCATAAAGGCCGCCGACGGTCAGCACGCCAAATCCGAGGTCCTGGTTCAGCTTCAGCACGTCGCCGGTCACGCGATATTCATTGCGCTTCCAGTAGCCGGGAATGCCGCCGACCAGGCCGGTCGTGACAGCCTTGCCGGGCAGGGGATAGGTCGCGGGCGGCGCCAGCGCCACCGTGTACTGGCTGGCGGCGCCGTACTGCTTTGACCAGTCCTGATTTATGCCGGACAGTGTCTTGTTCGAATACCAGAAGCTGTAGGACGTGTTTTCGAATGTCAGGCCGTGGCTGATCTCGCCAGCTTCTCTCAGATATTCGAAGTCAGTCTGCTTCTTGGTGTAATTATATCCCTTGTAGCAGGAATAGGTCGGGTCATTGCACAGGCCGAAATTGACGGCGCCAAACTTTTCGATTTCAGCAATCGTGCCCGTGCCCGCGTCAGACAGATTATAGCTATCGTCATTACGGGTGTAGAGGGCGGTGACCTTGATCTTGCTGGTGAGAGGCAACACCACCTTCAGATACTGGTTGCCGCCGTCAGCCGGGCTGTTCGAAAGGTAACCGTCGGTGTGGTATTCCTGGAAGTTCGCAATGAAGTTGGCGTCGTGAAGCTGAGCTATGGGTCCGCTCGCCAGGGTGGTGACAGACTGCCATGTGCCGAAGCTGCCGAACGTGACCTTTTGGCGCGCGCCGAGCTGATCTTCCATCGGCAGGGAGAACAGGTTGACTGAACCGCCGAAGCTGGCCTGACCAATATCTGTCGCCTTGCCCGGGCCGCGGTCGATGACGACGCCGCCGATGGTGGAGTTGGGGAAGAACGAATTGGCGTGGTGGGAAGGGCCGTTCGTGTCGCCCCACGGCACGCCGTCATAGGTGATATTGAACGCGCCGTCGGCCACGCCGCGCAAGGACAGCTTGGCGCCGTCCGTCGCGCCCGGGCCGTTGGCGTTGCCGGCGCTGACCATGGAGGGCGCGAGCGCTGATGTGGTGGTGTAGTCGCCGACGGCCGGCGTGTTTTCTTCGATGAAGGCGCGGTCGATCACGGCCTGAGGTTCGGTCGCGGCGAGGGACGACTTGACGGGCGCTACAATCGCCGCATCGTTCTTCGGCGCGATGACTACGAGTTCGGCCACATCGCCTTCGATCACGCTCGTGCGGTGCGCATCTGCTGCGGGCGCATCAGCCGCCCAGGTGCTGCCGGCGCTAAGGGCCATGACAGAGGCGAAGGTCAGCAATCCGGCGCGCAAACGCATGGACTCGCAAGGCATAGTATAGCTCATCATAACCCCCAGATTATAAGCATGCTGAATAGATCGAGGCCGCAGATCTGTGGCATCGATGCAAATGTTTGAATATCCCCAGGGTCGTATGATCCTGTTGTGTTACGGATCAGTGTCGGTGCATTGAAGGTTTTCAGACGGTTCTTTAACAGTTTTGTGACTATATTTTATTTCGGATTTTTTGGTTTAACGTCGCATTTTTGGTCTAAGCATGGCGATGCGGGGACTGAGTACTATCCAGTCAGAGGGGCGGCCATATGAAAAATTCGGTCTTGGTGGGGCTGCTGGGCGGCCTTCTACTGACGTCCGCAGCCTTCGCGCAAACCGATATGGCGCCGGCGGCATCGGCAAGGCCGCTCCGGGCTCTGACCTATCTCAAGGCTTCAGACGTGCTCAACCTGTTGCCTGCGCCGCCTGTGCAAGGCGACGATGTCGATGCGCGCAATCTTCGCGAGGTGCAGGACGTGTATCGCAAGCGATCCAAAGCGCGTGCCGAGCAGGCGGCCTGGGATGACGCGCACGAAGATGTCAGCCTGTTCGCTGCAACGCTTGAGCCGGATTACGCCAAGCTGAGCGCGCCAAGAACGGCGGAACTGATTGGTCTGGTCGCTCAGGAAGAAGCCCTGGCGGCGACCGTCGCCAAAAAGCATATTCAGCGCCTGCGCCCATGGGCCGAGGATGAGACGATCAGGCCCTGCGATTACAAGCCAGGGGCCAATCCACGGACCTCCTATCCCAGTGGTCATGGAACTCTGGGCTATGGGCTGGCCTACCTCTTGTCGGTTCTGACGCCGCAGAAGGCCCGCGCGATCCAGGACCGGGCGAGCGATTACGCCTATAGCCGGATCGTTTGCGGCGATCACTTTGCGAGTGATCTCGAAGCCAGCCATGTTCTGGGCGTTTATGTGGCGATGCGCGTTCTGGCGGATCCACGGGTGGCGCCCCTGGTCCAGGCCGCAGTAAATGAGCAATCCGTCGCCTCGAAATAAATATTGGCCGTCCGTCTGACGACCAGTATGGGGAAAAGCATCCCATCCCGTTTGATAATTCATTTTTGTGGAACTTGTCAGACCACGGAAATATCTGGTGACGCGCGCGACGTGTAGTCATGAAATCTACATTTTGTTGTCACTCGCCCGATATGGGTTGAGCCTATTCGTCCCCGGATGAGCTGATTTTCAGTTTAATTTCGGGGGTAATTGTCATGGGGTTCAAGGCCCGTCTCTATCGCAGCCTGTTGCTGGCGTCCTGCGCGACCTTTTCGGCGCTTGCGGCGCACGCTGCCGACACGCCGGTTGAAAGCCCAGCGGCCGCCACGGCCGATGATCAGCTGCAGGCGGTGGTGATCAGCATCGCCAAAACGACCCGCTCCGCCGTGGCGCTGGACGGCGTGGAGACCCAGAAGCTCCTGCCCGGCGTAAATCCGCTGAAGGCGATCCAGACCCTGCCCGGCGTCCTGCTGGAGACAGCTGATCCGTGGGGCAATAACGAACAGAACGAATCGCTCTTCGTCCACGGCTTCAATACCCAGCAACTGGGCTACACCATGGACGGGGTGCCGCTGGGCGACCAGCAGTATGGCAATTATAACGGTCTGAGCGTCTCGCGCGCTCTGACGAGCGAGAATACGGAACGGGTTGTGTTGTCCTCCGGCGCCGGGTCGCTGGGCGTGGCGTCCACCAGCAATCTGGGTGGCGCGATCGAAACCTATTCGAGCGATCCTTCGAAGACCTTTGGCGCGGACGTGCGTGAAACGCTTGGCAGTTATGACGCCAATCGCACCTTCCTGCGGGTGGATACGGGCGAAACCTCGGTCGGGCGCGGATATCTGTCCTACATGCACCAGGATGCGCGCGCCTGGGATTTCAACGGGCATCAGAAAGGCGATCAGGTCAATGCCAAGTACGTCCATGACGACAGCCATGGCAAGCTGACCCTGTTCGCCGACTGGCAGGACAAGGTCGAGCCGAACGAAGATGCGACCGCCTATGGCAACGCCCAGTCGCCGGGCTCGAACACCTATCCCTATACGACCTCGACCTATTTCCCGACGACGCGTCCGTTCATCTATCCGAACTATGCGGCCGGGTTGAGCTATCTGACCAATGGCACGCCGCCCGCCGCCGTCGGCAACAATTTCACCAACTATTTCAGCGCCGCGCAGCGCACGGACGTGCTGACCTACGCCAAATACGACTACACCATCAACCCGAACGTCACCTGGTCCAACACCGCCTATTACCACTACAATTACGGTCGCGGCATTGTGGCCGGTCCGATCAATCAGGCGGGCTTGCCCGGCCTGTTCGCCAGCTATTATCCGGCTCTGGTCGTGGGCGGCAATTCCAGCAGCGCAGGTTCGCTGACCAACCTGTCCAACCTGTTTGGCGGAACCGGCTATGAGGTGCGCACAACAGAATACCGCATCAACCGTGGCGGGCTGATTTCCAACATTGACTGGCAGCTTGGCGCCCACAGGATCGAAGCGGGTCTGTGGTACGAGCATAACGAATCTGCCCAACACCGGGCCTGGTATCCGTTCTCGTCAGCCAACAACGACCTGACGCCCTACAGCATCCCCAAGGGGCCTGCGGCGTTTATTCAGTACTATATCGAGCTGACCACCGATGATGTGCAACTGCACCTGCAGGATCAGTGGCGGGTCGCGCCGAACCTTCTGGTTCAGGCCGGCGTGAAGGCCAGCCTGCAAACGGCGAGCAGCCAGGTTCCCATCGAGCAGCAGAACCTGCCGACCGCATCGCCGCCGACCCTCTATCCCGTCGGCTCGATCACATCCGATGAGTGGTTCCTGCCGCAATTGGGGCTGGTCTGGGATGCGTCTGAGCACGATCAGGTCTTCGCCAATATCCAGAGGAACATGCGCCAGTTCATTCCCTATGGCGCAGGCAGCGGCTTTTATGGCGTCACGCCATGGAGCCTGGGCAGCCAGGCGGCCTTCGAAGCGTTCAAGCAGAACGTGAACCCGGAAACGTCCTGGACATATGAACTGGGCGAGCGCAGCCATCACGCCGTCAATCTGGGCCCCTTGACCTCATTTGACGGCCAGCTCAGCCTCTATCATGTGGATTTCTCTGACCGACTGCTGAACATCGCGGCTTATAATTTCATCAATCCGGGCGCCGCGGTGATCGTCAATGTCGGCGGGGTAACGACTGACGGCGTTGATCTGGCGGGCACGCTGAACTTCGGCCAGCACCTGCATTTCTATGACGCCGTCTCCTACAACCGCTCGACCTATTCCTCGAACTATTCGACTGCGGCCAAGGTCAATGGCGTGCTGACGAACGTGTCGATCCCGACTTCGGGCAAGGTCGTGCCCCTGACGCCGGAATGGATGAACAAGTTCATCCTCAGCGGCGACTATGGTCCGTTTGAAGCTCAGCTGACGGGCGACTTTGTGGGCGACCGTTACGCGGAATACCTCAACCAGTTTGTGGTGAAGGGCGTGTTCCAGCTGGGATTTGAGGCGAGCTATCAACTGCCGATCGCACCCGGTTACTGGGCGAAATCGGCGAAAATCAGTGTAAACGCGACAAATATCGGCAATGCCAAGGGCGTCTCCACCATCGCGCCCTGCAGCGTCAATGTGACGTCCACAGGCGGTCTGACCACGGGCTATTCGGCCTATCCCCTGGCGCCGCGCATGGTGTTTGTGACGCTCGCGGCCAAGTTCTGACCAAGACGAAATGGGGCGGGGCGTCTGTTGCATCGACGCCCCGCTTCAACCGCCTCAGTCCAGCTGTCGCCGATCCCGGCTTGCGAGCTTTTGGCTCAACACTATTATGGCGGCGTCACAACCCCAGTCGGTATCCCATGGCGATCGAGATCGAACGAAAGTTCCTTGTGTCGGGCGACGGCTGGAAGGCGCATGTCATTTCATCCCGACTGCTGACAGACGGACTTCTCTTGCGCTCAGGCGGGCGCAAGGTGCGTGTCCGGATCGATGGAGATCGCGCCACGCTTGCCTTCAAAGGCGAACGGGAAGGGGCGCAGCGTCCGGAGTTCGAGTATGAAATACCGCTTTGCGATGCAGAAGAACTGATTGCGCTACACTGTATAGCGCCGATCCTGAAGAAGCGTCGGTACACGATCCTCAACAATGGGCAGTTGTGGGAGGTGGACTGCTATGCCAGCCCCCTGATCCCCGAGGTTCTGGCCGATGCAGAACTGAGCGAGCCGAATGCGCCGTTGGACCTGCCGACCTGGATCGGTCGCGAAATCACCGACGATCAGACCTATAGCAAGCGCGTTCTGGCTCAAAGAATTCTGGACGGCGCCCCTCAGGACCTGGATCCGGTGAAGATCAGCGCGGCGTGACTTAAGCGGTGCGTCGACGTGCCGCCAGGGGCCCAGGCTGGCGCCCCGCGACCTTGACATTCACATCTTGGCGATGGCGGAAGCCCAAATGGCGGTGACGCAGGGATTCGAACCCTGGATACCCTTTAGGGGGTATGACGATTTAGCAAACCGTTGCCTTCAGCCACTCGGCCACGTCACCTTTGGGGCG
>CAIOJR010000022.1 GCA_903858685.1 uncultured Caulobacterales bacterium
AGGTCGTCGAGGTCGTCGAGTTCAAGCCCGAATTTGGCGAGTAGTACTCGGAATTGAGCGAAGTAGGCTGGCTCCTTGCTGCCTTTAACACCGCTATTCGACAGGGCGACGATGGAGAGGGGGCTGCCTTCGTATTCGCCAAAGACGCCGCGCAGGTCGGCAAAGCCTTCCGTTGGTTTTTGGTCCAAGAGGTCTTTCACGGCGCCAATTCGGCCAATGCTGATGGTGACCTTTTTGGCGCGGGCGCAGCGTGCGACCTCGACCGTGAGATCTGTCAGGTCCTTGACCCTTATCCTTTCCAGAAAATCTACCGGCTCTATCAAGTCCCAGAATTGACGAAGGAGCGCCATATAGGACTCTTCATCTTCGTATGGCGTCAGAGCCGGAGCGCCGAGAAGGTCGACGAGCTGGGCGGCCTGGACTTCAAAGGCAGCGTCGGTCGCAAGCGCGGGAGCGCCGGCCCCGGTTTGGTCTGTCGTCAAGGACTTGGACAAGAAGGCTACCATTACATTTGAGGATTAGGGGCCAAGGGTTCCAAATGAGAAAGGACCATAGGCTCCTTGGCAATTTATACACCGACTATTTTGGAGGGCATGTGCAAGACCTTGGCGACGTCATGCAATTTCGGCCATCTCCTTTGCCTGCTTGTCCGACCTTGGTTGGCTGGCCTTCGTGGACCTGCGGCGGTCAATCTCCCGGATGATCTGATCACGCCTCGAGCGCACATTGCCGATCAGGCGATGAAGCGCCTGAATCTCTTCCATTGAGCTGATGGTAGCCAGGCCATCCAGATCCTTGATGCCAAGGCCCAGGTTTTCCAGATGGGATTTGACGTCCTCGTATCTGGGATTATGGGTCTCGTCCTCCAGGCTGGTCAGTTCAGGAGGCCCCAGCGCCTCAGTCACTTCTGCCGGCATGGTGATTCGGGCGAAGGCGGCGAGAGAGGGGATGGGGAGGCTGGTCGCGTCGGTGTCTGACGTTTGGGGCATGGCGAAGATCCAGAGGAGCAAATGGTCAGGCGGGGAGTTGACGCCGGGCGGTCATGAGGGGGCGGCGAGCGCCAGGATCGGCGTGGGTCGGCTGGCTGATCCAGCCAAGGACGGTGCAAGGTGGCGTTGGGCGAGGCGAGAGAGCGTGTCATCGACCTCGGCCAGAAAGACGCGGACCGCGTCCTCCAACGCCTTGATGTATTCAGCATCCTTTTCGACGCGGCGAACGAACAGGCTTGTTTCCGCAGGCAGCCTTGGGTCGAAGCTGACGAAATCGCACCATTCCCGGCCGGTGCAGGCCATTTGCCATTGGATCTGTGGAATATATTTCGCAGGAACGACCTCGCTGAGCAGGGTCTGGATGTGGGTCGCGGTGTTGGGGCATTTGATCTCGAGCAGCCCAGAAAGTCCGATCAAGCCATCGGGAGAGGCGCCGCTCATGGGGATCTTCAGATGTTCGACAAAGCCGGGGTCGTCGACGCTCACGTCCATAATTTGCGAATAGGCGTCCCTGGCCATGGGCTCGATGTCGGTTCCCCATTGCATGGGGCCAGATACGAAGCGGTCAGCGGCCTTGCCGGTGAGCCGTTCAGAGACCAGCTCGGCGAGGTAGTTGCCCCGGGAGGCGGAGGGGCCGGATTTGGTCTTGGCGATGACGTCACAGATGCGCGAAGCCGTGACCTTGCCGATCCGGGCGGCGAACCATTCGTCGGAATATTGTTCCATTATGCCGCCTCGGCGAGCGTTTCGACCGCGCGAAGCGCGTCCTCGAAACGGTTTGCGGGCAGGGCTTCGAGGTGCTCAATCCTAAGCCAGGAAAGAAGTCGCGACTGATCTACGCCGCGCGCCGTGATCAGGTTTGCGATCTTTCGCCGTTGGATCGGGGTTATCGAGGTCACATCCTCTGCATTGTCCGCCGTCTGCACACCACGCGTGCGGACACGGCGCTGGCCGAAGCCCCTGACTTGTCCGGCCGGGTGGTTTGACGCAGCTTCAGCGTCATCATCTTCAGCCGCCACGCCCGCCATGGCGAGAAGGCTATATCGGCGAGCATATGTGGTAGCCGATCCCAAGCCCTGGGGGTCTGACTGGCTCGGCCGGAGGGAAAACGTCGAGGTGACAGACGCTCCGCTTTCGTGAAGTAGCGTGGTGGCCACATGCACAAACTCCCCGTCAAACGCGGGAAACTGCATCAGGGCGACGCCACATTGGTTGAGGGCGGGGACGACGGCGGCGACGACGGTGGCAAGATCAGCATAGGTCGTACGCAGACTTGCATTGATGTTACCCCGCTTGACGGCGCTACTGGCTTGTTGGGCGGCGATGAGGGCCCTTGCGAAGGGTGCGCGGTCGCCCTCCCATGACATGAGCAGGTTCATGATCTGCGGCCTTTTGATTTGAATGTGGAGAATTTGGGGGGAAGGGGCAGGGCGGGCCCGATGGCGGCTTCGGCGGCGAGGGCCAGAAGGTTCAGGAAGGCGGCCTGAGGCAGATAGAAACGCCAGTCGCCCTGGTCGCTTTGGATGGCCAGGAGGTCGAGGCCGAACAGCCACCGCTCAAGAACCTGAGGCGCCTCCTTGCGCCGCTTGACCTCGCATCGGTAGGTGGTCTCGCCAAAGCTCAGCCGCAGGTCGCCCTGGAGGCTGCGGGCGTTGATGCGGGTTCCGAAAGCGCCACTCGCAGGCTGACGCCTGACATTGACCCCGCCGATGCGAGACAGGAGACGTTCGAGGTCCTTCTCGCCGCGCGGTCCCTTCTGGGAGATGGCTCTGATCATGTCAGCCTCCCAGGATGATGGTGAGCAGGGCGGGTCGAGTTTGCGAAATCAGGGTTGTGAGTTCGCCGTCCGGGTCGTCCCATCTCGTAAGGTGATCCTCCCACGCCCAATTATGCAGCTGCGATGGGGCGCAGATGGGGACCGGGTCTGCGTCGTAATCCCTGGCCGCGTCTTCCGCCTGATCCAGGCGATCCAGGGCCCTGATCAGGTGCTCGACGCACCATTCGATGGCGCTCCGACGCCCCAATCCGAAGGGCGCTTCAATGGTGATAGTTGGTTGGGACATCATCAGCATCCGAACTTGGACGTGTCGTAGGCGGCGTGATGGTCGATGACCCGCCCATATTGATCATGCGCCGTCGCGCGCTGTAGCGCCGAACGGCCAAGGGAAGGGGAGAGGCGCAAATGGCGCATGCCGCGATCCATCCGACGCTGGATCTTGGCCATCTCCTTCGAGATGCCCTTTGACATTTTCCATGCACCTTTTAGACAACATGAAAAGGGGCGAGTGGGTTCGTCCCGCTTCAGGAACCAGGCGGACAGCATGACTTCGCGGCGGATTTCGTTGGTGATTTTAATCATTTCAGCCTCATTTTGATATAAAAAATATCATTTATCGAGATGGAAGAGTCAATAAA